>JBCDJH010000279.1:0-3611 GCA_038747965.1 Pseudomonadota bacterium | reverse complement strand
GCGACCTCCGGCCGCCTCGCCGGGGTCGCTTCACCCAATCGCAATGCGCCGCGGGGGCCCGGCGGATCGCCCGCCAGCCCCGCGACAGGTCAAGACGCTCTATTTGAGCTCGGCGCTGGCGCCGGCTTCCTCGAGCTTCTTCTTCATTTCCTCGGCTTCGGCCTTCGGCACGTCCGTTTTCACTTCCTTCGGCGCGCCTTCGACAAGCTCTTTCGCCTCTTTCAGTCCGAGGCCCGTGATCGCGCGAACTTCCTTGATCACGTTGATTTTCTTGTCGCCAACAGCCGTCAGCATGACGGTGAATTCCGTCTTTTCTTCGGCCGGAGCTTCTTCGCCGCCGCCGGCCGCCGCGCCTGGCATCGCCATCGGCATCGCCATGGCCGGCGCCGCCGCAGCGGAGACGCCCCATTCCTCTTCCAATTTCTTCACAAGTTCGGAGACCTCCAGAACCGTGAGGGAAGACAGCTGGTCGTAGATTTGATCCAATTTTTCAGACATCGGGTGATTCGCCTTTCAATCAAGCAGTTTTGACAATCCAATCGCCTTAGGCGGCGTCCTGAGTTTGCGCTTCGCGTTGACGCAGCACGTTGACGAGGTCTGAGCCGGGCGCGCCAAGCACGCGGGCCAGTTTCTCGCCAGGCTGGCTGAGCGCCGTCGCCAAGCGTGATCCGGGCTGGTTGAGAACGCCGGCGAGTTTGGCGCGCATCTCGTCGAGGGACGGCATTTTGGAGAGGGCTTCCACGCCCTTCTCGTCCAGCACCGTTTCGCCGAGCAGCGCTCCAATGAGCACCAGTTTCTCGTTGTCCTTGGCGAACGCCACGGCCATTTTCGCTGCGCCCACAGGATCGGCGGCGAACATGATCGCCGTTGGCCCCGTAAACATGTCAGCGGCCGCATCGCCCGGCGTTCCGCTCAGGGCGATTTTGGCGAGGCGGTTTTTGACGACCTTCACGGTCGCCCCCGCATCGCGCATCTTCGCCCGGAGCCCGTCCATCTCCGCAACCGACAAACCCTGGTTGCGGGTGACGACGACAACGCCGGCTTCGCCAAACACGCCCTTCAGGAAGTCCACCATGTCGGCTTTTTGGCCTCGGTCCATGGGTCATTTCCCTTCAATCGCGGAGAGGCCGAAACCCATCCGCATGGACAGTAACGCCGCGGAAACGGACGCCCGCTTCGCGAAGAAGCGACCATCTCGCGCCCGGCGGCGCGCGATAGCCTGCCCCAAAGGCGAACCGACCAACTGCGCGCCGACGCGCGGCGCACCTGAAAGTCGATCATCCTCTGTCTAAACGGGCCCGTACGAATTAAGCCCCAAAGCGCGGGGCGCCCGTTGTCTCGGACAGGGTGCGGAGGACGCGCCAAAAGCGCTCCGCCGCTTTTCCGCCCGAAGGCGGAAACTCGTTAAATCCTCATTGCGACGGAAGTCATCCCCTTCCCGTCCGCAGTCCAGGCCCCGCATTCGTTTGGGCCCGTCGCTTAATGGCTTCAGCCCCCCAGTAC
Organism: Pseudomonadota bacterium; assembly: GCA_038747965.1. Taxonomy (GTDB): domain Bacteria; phylum Pseudomonadota; class Alphaproteobacteria; order Caulobacterales; family Parvularculaceae; genus JBCDJH01. The sequence goes on along the minus strand of JBCDJH010000279.1, from coordinate 2,108 downwards.
GGCCGCCGGATCGATTTTCAGGCCCGGCCCCATGGTGGAGCTCACCGCAACCTTGCGCACATAGGTGCCCTTCGCGCCCGAAGGCTTCGCCTTGACGATGGCGTCCAACAGCGCGCGAATGTTCTCGCCGAGCGCGTTCGCCTCAAAGCTCGCCTTACCCACCCCGGCATGGACGATGCCCGCCTTCTCAACGCGAAATTCCACAGCGCCGCCCTTGGCGTCTTTCACGGCCTTCGTCACGTCCGGCGTCACGGTGCCGACCTTCGGGTTCGGCATGAGGCCGCGGGGGCCCAACACTTTGCCCAGCCGGCCCACCAGCGGCATCATGTCCGGCGTCGCGATCACCCGGTCGAAGTTGATTTCGCCGCCCTGGATGCTCTCCGCCAAATCATCGGCGCCGACGATGTCGGCCCCGGCCGCTTTCGCCTCTTCGGCTTTGGCGTCCTTCGCGAACACCGCGACCCGGACGCTGCGGCCCGAACCGTTCGGCAGATTGCAGACGCCGCGCACCATCTGGTCCGCATGGCGGGGATCGACCCCAAGATTAATGGCGATCTCCACCGTCTCATCGAACTTGGCGGAGGCGTTCTCTTTCAGGAGCTTCAACGCCTCTTCCAGGGAATACTGCTTGTTGCGGTCCACCGCTGAGCGGGCGGCCGCGATGCGTTTCGCTTGTTTCGCCATGGACCCTACTCCGCCACTTCCAAGCCCATCGACCGGGCGGAGCCTGCAATAATCTTCGTCGCCTGGTCGAGATCGTTGGCGTTCAGATCTTTCATCTTCGCCTCGGCGATCTCCCGGCACTGGGCGAGCGTCACTTTGCCAGCGAAGCCGCGACCCGGAGTGGAGCCGCCTTTATCCAATTTAGCCGCCTTCTTCAAGTAGTAAGTGGCCGGCGGCGTCTTGGTCTCAAAGGTGAAGGACTTGTCGGAAAAGATGGTGATGACGGTGGGCACCGGCATGTTCTTTTCCATTTCCTGCGTCGCCGCGTTGAACGCCTTGCAGAACTCCATGATGTTGAGGCCGCGCTGGCCGAGCGCCGGCCCGATGGGCGGCGACGGGTTGGCGGCGCCGGCGGGCACCTGCAGCTTCAAAAATCCAGTTACTTTCTTCGCCATACTTTCCTCTTTCGGCTCGTCGAGGGTGCGTGGTGCGGAGGAGCCAGGTCTTTGGCCCCGCCTCCCACACGGGCCCGCGCCGGTCGCCCGGCGGCGGGGTCGTCACTGTCGTCAAGCGCCCTTTTCGACCTGGGCGTATTCCAGCTCCACCGGCGTCGCGCGGCCGAAGATGGACACCGCCACTTTGAGGCGGGCTTTCTCTTCGTCCACTTCCTCGACAACCCCGGAGAAGGAGGCGAACGGGCCGTCCGTCACGCGGACATTCTCGCCAATATCGAAGGTGATGGTGGGGCGCGGCCGCTCCACGCCCTCCTCGATCTGGCCGAGAATGCGGTCCACCTCTTTTTGGCTCACCGGCATCGGCCGATTTTGCGCGCCAAGGAAGCCCGTCACCTTCGGCGTCGACTTGACGAGATGATAGGCCTCATCGGTCATGTCCATCTTCACCAGCACGTAGCCAGGGAAGAACTTGCGCTCTGCGTTCACCTTGCGGCCGCGGCGAACTTCGATGACGTCTTCCGTCGGCACCAGGATCTGCTCGAACTCTTCTGTGAGGCCCTTCTCTTCCGCGCCGAGCCGGATGGCTTCCGCCACCTTCTTTTCGAAGTTGGAATAGGCGTGGACGATGTACCACTGGTGCGTCATGGAATGTCGAAATCCGTATCTTGCAACAAATGCGCGGGCCGGCGAGGCCTTAGCCGAAACTCAAAAGCGTGCGCACGACAAAGCTCAGCGCCTGGTCGACGACAAAAAAGAACAGCGCCGCAAACGCCACCATCATCAGCACCATAATGGTGCTCACCGTCGTCTCGCCGCGGGTGGTCCAAGTGACTTTGGAGCCCTCGGCGCGAACCTGCTGAATAAACTCAAACGGGCTCGTCGACTTCTTCTTAGCGCCGGATGCCGCCGGCGCCGACCGTTCGGCGACCGCAGACCCGCCGCTGGCTGCGGCCGTCGCCGGCGCCGCACGTCCGCCGCCGCCCCGCCGCG
>JBCDJH010000278.1:0-3616 GCA_038747965.1 Pseudomonadota bacterium | reverse complement strand
TCTCCATCGTGTCCCCCAACACTTTGGATGTACACAACTAAAAGGAGACGGAGCGCAAGCTCTACGCCCACGCGCCGCCCCGTCGCCGCCAGTTTAACGCTAAGCGGCGCGCGATCCAAATCTAGAGTTGAAGGGGGTTTTGGCCCGCGGCGCCCCCACTACTGAAAGCGGGGCGCGCCGCTGGACCGCCTTGCAAGACGCCTAAGCGGCGTCCGCATACAGAGTTTCGCCCTTCTCCGCCATGTCGCGGAACTTGGGCGGAGGCGCGAACCGCTCGCCATATTTCTGCGCCATCGCGTCAGCTTTGCGCACATAGGCGTCCACGCCAATGGTGTCGATGTGGGAGAACGGCCCGCCGGACCAGGGCGCAAAGCCCCACCCGAAGATGGCGCCGATGTCGCCCGACTGCGGGTCGCTCAGAACGCCATCGGCATAGAGCCGCGCCGCCGATGAAAGCTGGAGGTAAAGCAACCGGTCCTTCACCTCCTCATAGGTCGGCTGATCGTCCTTCAGAGGATAGTGATCCGCAAGGCCAGGCCACAGATATTTGCCGCCCTCGGACGGATACTCATAAAGCCCGCCGCCGGATTTGCGGCCAAGCCGGCCAAGCTCTTTCACGAACTTCTCTAGCAAGTCCTCCGTTCCCGTCGGTTTATACTCAGCGCCCATCTCCTGACGGGTTGAGTTCATGATCTTATAGCCGAGATCGAGCGACGTCTCATCGTTCAGAGCCAGGGGACCAACGGGCATGCCGAGGCCCTTCGCCGCGTTCTCGATCATGGCGGGGTTCACGCCTTCCGCCACCATCAACAGGCTTTCATTGAGATACGGAATAACGACGCTGTTGCAATAGAACCCGCGCGTGTCTTTGACGACAATTGGCGTCTTCTTGATTTGCCCCACATAATCAAGCGCGGCGGCGAGCGCCTCGTCGCCCGTGCCCTCGCCAGGAATGATCTCCACCAAAGGCATCTTGTCGACCGGCGAGAAGAAGTGAATGCCGATGAACTGATCCGGGCGATCCGAATTCTTGGCGAGCCCGGTGATCGGCAGGGTCGAGGTGTTGGACGCGAAAATGATCTTCTCGCCGATCACCGCTTCTGTCTTTTTGATGACGTCCGCTTTGATTTGTGGGTCTTCGAACACGGCCTCAATGATGAGATCGACGTCCTTCAGATCGTTATAATCCGTTGTCGGCTTAATGCGTGCAAGGAGCGCGTCGGCGTCCGCTTGAGTGGACTTGCCGCGCTTCACCGCCTTCTCAAGCAGTCCGGCAGAGTAGCCTTTGCCTTTCTCAGCGTATTCCAGCTCGCGGTCGAGCAACACGACCTCCATGCCCACCTTGGCGGACACATAGGTGATGCCGGCGCCCATCATGCCGCCGCCGAGGACGCCAAGCTTGCCGACTTTCTTCTTCTCCGGTCCTTCAGGCCGGGCCTCGCCCTTCTCCGCAGCTTGCTTGTTTACGAACAGCGTGCGGATCATGTTGCGCGACTGCGGCTCTATCAAACACTTGGTGAAGTATTTGCTCTCGATACGAACGGCCGTGTCCATCGGCACGATGGAGCCTTCGTAGACAGCGGAGAGAATGCGCTCCACCGCCGGGTAATTGTGATTGGTGTTGTCTTGCGCCATGGCGTTGGCGACCATGAAGGTCTGGACCGAGCCTGGATGCATGGCGCCGCCGCCGCCGGGGAACTTAAAGCCCTTCTTGTCCCAAGGCTGAACCGCCTCCGGATTGGCGAGCACCCAAGCCTTGGCGCGAGCGACGATCTCTCCGGCCGGCGCGATCTCATGAACGAGGTTCTGCTCCTTCGCTTTTGCGGCGCTGATCGGCTTGCCGATTGTGGCGAGCTGCAAGGCGTTTTGGATGCCGGCGAGGCGCGGCGTGCGCTGGGTGCCGCCAGCGCCGGGGATGAGGCCAATCTGCACCTCGGGCAATCCGATTTGGACGCCAGGCGCGTCGGACGCGACCCGGTAATGGCAGGCGAGCGGAATCTCGAAGCCTGCGCCAAGCGCGACGCCGTTGATCGCCACGGCCACCGGTTTGGTCGTTGCGCCCTTGCTCAACGCCTTCGCCGAATGGCCGCCTGTCTCCAGCTTACGGAGGATCATATTCAATTTGACTTGCGCGGCGAGCACGTCTTCGGCAGGCGCCGTCGCGGCGTCAGCGCACATTTTGTTCAGCATCCGTAGATCGGCGCCGGCGAAGAACGCTTTCTTTCCAGAGGCGATGACAACGCCTTTGGCGCTGTCGTCAGCCAGGAAATGGTCGACGAATTTCTCCAAATCCTCGATGAATTGTTCGTTAGCGACATTCATCGATTGGCCCGGCAGATCGATGGTGGCGATCGCGACGCCGTCTCCGTCCACTTCGTATTTGATGGTCTCGAACATGGGGGGCTCCCTCAGTCTTCTTTATCTCGGGATGGGACGACGCGCTTAGGAGACGCGTTCGATGACAGTGGCGACGCCCATGCCGCCGCCGATGCACAAGGTGGCGAGGCCGGTGCCTTTGCCGGTGCGCTCCAACTCGTCCAGCAGGGTGCCGAGGATCATCGCGCCCGTTGCGCCCAGCGGATGGCCAAGCGCGATCGCGCCGCCATTCACATTCGTCTTGTCGTGGGGCACGCCGAGATCGTCCATAAAGCGCAGCACAACGGCGGCGAAAGCCTCGTTCATCTCATAGAGGTCGATGTCCTCTTTCGACATGCCGGCCTTTTCCAACGCCTTGCGCGCGGAATCGGCGGGGCCCGTCAACATGATCGTGGGCTCCGACCCGATAGAGGAGAAAGAGCGGATCTTGGCCCGAGCCTTCAGGCCCAGCTTCTCGCCCATCTCCTTCGTGCCGATCAGGACGCCCGCGGCCCCGTCGACGATGCCGGACGAGTTGCCGGCGTGATGGACATGGTTGATCTTCTCAACTTCCGGGTACTTCTGGATCGCCACGGAATCGAAGCCGAAGCCTTCGCCAAGCCCCTTGAAGGAGGGTTGCAGGGACCCGAGAGACTGCATGTCCGTCTCCGGGCGGATGAACTCGTCATGGTCCAGAACCGTGAGGCCGAGTACGTCCTTCACCGGCGCGAGCGACTTCTTGAAGCGACCGTCGGACTGAGCGGCGGTGGCGCGCTTTTGGCTTTCGACGGCGTAAGTGTCCACGTCTTCGCGGCTGTAGCCATATTTTGAGGCGATGAGATCAGCGGAGACGCCTTGGGGCACGAAATACCCTTTAAAGGCCGCCGCCGGGTCGGTCGCCATGGCGCCGCCGTCGGAGCCCATCGGCACCCGCGACATGGATTCAACGCCGCCGCCGATCACCAAGTCCGCCTGGCCGCTCAACACTTTCGCCGTCGCAAGGTTCACCGCTTCAAGGCCCGAGGCGCAAAACCGGTTCACTTGCACGCCGGCGACGGATTGGTCGTAGTCCGCCTGCAGCACCGCGGCGCGGGCGATATCGGCGCCTTGTTCGCCCACCGGCGAGACGCAGCCGAGCAGAACGTCGTCGACCTCTGCGGTGTCCAGTTCGTTGCGATCGCGCACCGCCTTCAACGCTTGCGCGGCCAGCTCCAACGGGGTGATTTCATGCAACGAGCCGTCGGGTTTGCCTTTGCCGCGC
>JBCDJH010000277.1:0-3628 GCA_038747965.1 Pseudomonadota bacterium | reverse complement strand
TGGTCAAATCCCGGGGGCCGTGCACGTGCTTTCAACGGTCGATGAAGTCGAGAAACTTGAGGTGCACGACCCCGAGCGCATCGCCTTCGTCACCCAAACGACCCTGAGCGTGAACGACACCAAGGAAGTGATCGCCGCCCTGAAGTCGCGGTTCCCGAAAGTGGTCGGCCCTGACACGCGCGATATCTGTTACGCCACTCAAAACCGGCAGATGGCCGTGCTGCAGTTGTCCAAGCAGGTCGACCTCTTGTTGGTCGTCGGCTCCGAGAACAGCTCGAATTCGAATCGGCTGCGCGAGATTGGCGAGACCGCTGGCTTGCCCAGTTACTTGATCGGCGACGCCGACATGCTTGACCCCGCGTGGCTCGACGGTATCTCGGTTGTCGGGATAACGGCCGGCGCCTCAGCGCCGGAAATGTTGGTGCAAGAAGTCATCGCCAAACTGCGCAGCTTGCGACCGGTCTCCGTGGAGAATCTGGACGGCGTCATCGAGAACGTCCATTTCAAACTTCCGCCAGAGTTGGTGGAGGTCACCGGAGCCGAGGAAGTGGCGAAAGCTTGGAGCACCGGCGCGGCTTAGAAACCAACCGAGCCAGCTAGAGATCCCACGCACGAAACGCGTTGAATAGAACGGAGCAGCCCGTGTCAGTCCCCTTGAAGCAAATGATCGAAGTCGGCGCTTATGTGGCGAAGAAGCGTCTCTCGGGTCAAAAGCGATACCCGTTGGTGCTGATGCTTGAGCCGTTGTTCCGTTGCAACCTCGCCTGCCCTGGCTGCGGCAAGATCGATTACCCGGACGCGATCCTGAACAAGCGCCTCAGCGCCCAGGAATGCCTCGACGCCGTCGACGAATGCGGCGCGCCCGTTGTGGCCATTCCCGGCGGCGAGCCTCTGATTCACAAAGAGATCGGCGAGATCGTCAAAGGCATCGTCGAGCGCCGCAAATTCGTCTCCCTCTGCACCAACGCGCTGCTGCTGGAGAAGAAGCTGCACCTGTTTGAACCCTCGCCTTACCTCTTCTTCTCCGTTCATCTGGACGGGCTTGAAGAAGAGCACGACAAGGCCGTCGATCAGAAAGGCGTGTTCCAGAAAGCTGTTGCGGCCATCAAGGCGGCCCGCGCTAAAGGCTTCCAGGTCAACGCCAACGCTACGATTTTCGACAACATGGCGCCGGAACAAATCGTCGCCTTCCTCGACTACGCGACCGATCTCGGCGTCAATATCACCATGTCGCCCGGCTACGCCTATGAGCGTGCGCCGGACCAAGAGCATTTCCTTTCGCGTCGCCGCACAAAGGAAGTGTTTCGGGAAGTGTTCCGCATCCAGAAAGAACAGAAGAAGAAGTGGCGCCTCAACCACTCGACGCTTTATCTCGACTTCCTAGCGGGCAACCAAGATTATACGTGCACCCCATGGGGCATGCCGACGCGCAACATCTTCGGCTGGCAGAAGCCATGCTACCTCTTGAACGAGGGCTATGCGTCTTCCTTTAAGGAGCTGATGGAAGACACCGATTGGGACAGCTACGGCACCGGCAAGTACGAGAAATGCGCCAACTGCATGGCCCATTGCGGCTATGAGCCCACCGCCGCAGCCGATGCGGCGTCAAACCCGCTGAAAGCGCTTATGGTGGGCCTGCGCGGCGTCAAGACGAGCGGGGCGTTCGCCAAGGAAATCAACTTGGAGAAGCAGCGGCCCGCCAAATACATCCACGAAGAGCTGGTGGAAACGAAGCTCACCGAGTTGCACGACCCGAAGAAGTCGCGCAAAGAGATGACGGACGCCGCCGCCTAAGGCGCCTCCGACCACGACGCTCTTCCGTTCAAATACATCGCCGGCCGCATCACTCCGGCCGGCGATTATTCTCTAATCTGATGGCGCCGATCGCCAGATCGCAGCCGGTGCGTCAGCCCGTCATGCTGCTGAGCTCATCGATTTTGGCTCGTGTCTGCTCAACGACTTGGCCGATCTCCGATGACAGCTTAGAGGATTGCTGGGCCAAGGCTTTGACCTCGGACGCAACCACTGAAAACCCCTGGCCGGCGGCCCCCGCCCGAGCCGACTCAATGGTCGCGTTCAAGGCGAGCAGATTGGTCTGATCCGACACATCGGAAATATGGCCCGCGGTGCCGCTGATTTCCGCCAGCACCGAGGTCATAATCTCCTCTGTCTCCCGGACAGCGTTGCGCCGCGCGGTGACGTCGGTGGCGATGAAAACGACCCGGTTGATGTCGCCTTCGACGCCTCGCACCGCCTGGATCGTGCCGGAAAAGCACGTGGTCTCGCCGGAGGGCGTCAACGTCTCCACTTCTTTGTTGAAGACATCGCCCGAGAGCAGCCGCTCATGCTCAGGCTGGGATATGAAGCGTTCATAGGCGAGCGCTTCGTGCGCGCGCGGGTCGCCGGCCCCGTTCAGGGAAAGAGCCACTTGGGCCAGAGCGTTCAATTTCGCAGGCTTGCGATAGGCGTCCCACTCGATGACGATGTTGGACAATTCGAGCGCTTCGATCCGCGCACTGTAATCGATCGCCGTCAGTTTGGTTTTGGTGATGTTGGCTTGAATTGAAACGAAGCGCTCCAACTCTCCGGACTCCGCGAAGATCGGGTTGATCGAGAGCGAAATCCAGTAGGGCGCGCCGTCTTTCGAGTAGTTTAGAATCTCTTCGTAGAACGGCTCGCGGGCCTCCAGCTTGGCTTTGATCCGCGCCACGGTTTGCGGATCCGTGTGTTCGCCCTGAAGCAACTCGCCCGGCTTGCGGCCGATCGCTTCATCGGACGTGTACCCCGTCAATCGGCTGAAGCCGGGATTGCAGTACTGGATCCGGCCGTCAGCGCCGGTAATCAACACGCTGTTGTCGGTCTCGTCCGCCACGAGGGAGAGAATGTTAAAATGCTCGCGCCGCTTTACTTCCTCGGTGATGTCGGAGGCGTATTTGACGACCTTGATGGGCGTCCCGTTCATGTCGAGGATCGGGTTGTAGGAGGCTTGGATCCAGACTTCGCGGCCATCTTTGCCGATACGCTTGAATTCGCCGGTCTTATACTGTCCCTCGCCGAGGCTCCGCCAGAACGCCTCATAATCCTCACTTTCAGCATACCCCGGTTCTGCGAACATGCGGTGGTAGCGGCCTTTGATCTCCTCAAGGCTATATCCCATAGCGTTCAGGAAGTTATCGTTCGCCCAAAGGATGACGCCGCTGGTGTCGAAATGGATGACGGCTTGCGACTTTGAAATCGCGTCGATCTGCCCTTCAAACTCAGCGTTGCGGAGCTTCTGATCGGTGACGTCGGTGGCGTACTTGACCACCTTGAACACGTCTCCATTCATATCAAGGATTGGGTTATAGGAGGCCTGGATCCAGACTTCGCGTCCGTCCTTGGCGAAGCGCTTATACTCAGCCGATTGATACTCGCCCTCGGCCAGCCGGCGCCAGAACAGGGCGTATTCCTCGCTTTTAGCGTAAGCTGGGTCGGCGAACAGGCGGTGATGACGCCCTTGGATCTCATGCAGCTCGTAGCCCATGGCGGCCAAGAAGTTATCGTTCGCCCACAGGATGGTTCCATCGGGCTTGAAGTGGATGACGGCCTGCGACTTGCAGATCGCATCAATCTGCCCGCTGACGTCCGC
>JBCDJH010000276.1:0-3631 GCA_038747965.1 Pseudomonadota bacterium | reverse complement strand
GGTGCCGCCAAAAATCGTCCAGGCGCGCCCGTTGAGATAATTCGGAGCCGCGAGTTGGGAGAACTCATCGTCCAGCACCGCCGGGCGATTGTTGCCGTAGAGTGGGCGCTGGGTCTCCAGGTTGAGACCGTAATAGCCAGCGACCGAGAGGGCTGTCGCATCGACTTTCTGCCGCAAGTCCGACGCCACCAATTTGACGATGGACGTGTTCGGGCCAGCCGGCCGCCCTTGCGCGAGGTCAGCCAGAATGCGTAGCTCGGTCGTCTCTAGCGCTTGCGCTTCCAACTCTATCTCGGCGATCCGCCGCGTGAGCTCGGCGTCATTGCTCAACACGCCGTCCTCGCCGTCCGGCGTCTTGTCAAGACGTGTCCGGATCTTCTCCAGATCCGCCAACAGCTTCGGCGCGAAACAAGATCCGCCACGCTCATTCTCCAACAAGAACTTGGCAATCGTCCAGCCTTGGCCTTCTTCGCCGACGAGATTCTCCGCTTCCGTCTCAGCGTTATCGAAGAACACCTCGTTCACTTCATGATCGCCCGCCATGCCAATGATGGGGCGAACTTTCACGCCCGGTTGACGCAAATCAACAAGAAGGAAACTGATGCCCTCCTGCTGTTTCACATCCTGTTTCGTCCGCACAAGGCAGAAGATGTGCGTGGAATGATGGGCGTGGGTGGTCCAGATTTTGGAGCCGTTGATGACGTAGCGGCCGTCCCTCAGCTCCGCCTTGGTTTTCAAGCTGGCGAGATCGGACCCCGCGCCCGGCTCTGAAAAACCCTGGCACCAATAATCGTCCGCTGTTTGAATGCCCGGCAGCACGCGGGCTTGCTGCTCTTTGGTTCCGAATTCACAAATCACGGGGCCAAGGAGTTTCAGCCCGAGGACGGGCAAGCTTGGCGCGCCCGCGAGCGCGCATTCGCGCTCAAACAGATAGCGTTGGATCGGCGTCCAACCTGTCCCGCCGAATTCCTCCGGCCAGTGATAAACGAGCCAACCTTTTTCGTGCAGCGTCTTTTGCCACTCAAGGCTCACATCCGGCTCGACGAATACGGACGGCGTCGCCGCGGCCTTGTCGCGAAGACGCTGTGGCAGCGCCTCGGCGAGGAACGCACGCACCTCGTCGCGGAAATCTAGATCGTCGTTTGTTAGCGTGATGTTCATATCCCCACACTCCTTTGGGGATTATGTACCACGCAGCTGCAAAAACCGCCGCTGGGACAAGTGTTAGGAAAGCCAGGCGAGGCCTATGGTTAAGAGGCGACCTGGTCCACCGCGACACTGCCGAGAAAGCCAAGCTGCGCGGCTTTGAAAACCGCCTGACTGCGATTGACCGCTTCCAGTTTCACAGCCGCATTATGAATATGGAAGCGGACGGTGGCGCAGCTGCGGGAGAGGAGCATGGAGATCTCTTGATCGGTTTTGCCGACGGCCGCCCAGGTAAGGCACTCCACCTCCCGCTTGCTGAGTTTGCAATCAGTTGGGATCCAGGCCCGCCGGTCCATGGCTTTGACATATCCGGCAACGAAGCGCCGGGAGATCTCTTCCAAGAAATACCCATACTTTTCGTATGGACCGGAAAGGTCGATTTCATCCGCGTCGGGCGGCGAAAAGCTCACCGCCCCAATCTGGCCGAACGGGAGATGAATCGGAACGCAGATGAGCGCAGCTGTATCGGAGTGCTCAGCGAATTTCGCTAGATCGATTTGGTCGAGCATTTTGTTGGGCTGACGCGAGAAAATCGCTTCGCCATTGCACCAAAAGACCTCGCTTTCATAGCGACAGGCGCGAGGCACGGGCGAATTGAGCGCCATCAGCGGCTTCTTCCACCACACGTTCGGCGTATCCGGCCAACCAAACACGTCGGCGGCCAGCACCTCGCCGTCCGCGTCGACCATCGGCGCTTTTGACGCGATATTGGCGCATGGCGCGACGCGATACCCGCCAATTTCCTCGGCCACAGTCCGCAGCGCCTCAGCAGCCGGGCGCACGCCCGCCACAGACGTCACCGCCACCTGCTTGGCCCGGGACAGCAACTCAGCACTTACGTAGTTGATATTCATATCGTTTTTCCTACGTCGACAGCGTTTCCTCAGGGACATGGTAGCACCGATGGGCCTGAAGAAAAAATGCGCCTATCAGAACAATGAGTCCGCAGGCGCGCTGGGCTCTGCTCTAGTCAGATGTCAGTTCGGACTGTGCGAAAAAGAGATCGGCGATAACGCCGAGGGGTCCCTTTATGGATTTTAGCTTTTCCGAGGAGCAGAGGCTTCTAGAAGCGACCGTCGAGCGGTTCGCCCAAGACCGGTATGGGAATGGCCAAAGGGCCAGTTACCTTACGTCTGACACCGGATTCGATGCCGATGGATGGCGGCTAATGGCGGAGACCGGCCTGCTCGGTATCCCGTTCTCTGAAGAGAATGGCGGGCTTGGCGGCGGCGGGCTCGATCTCGTCTGCGCGATGCGGCCGCTTGGCAAAAGCCTGGCCGTCGAACCATTGCTCGGCGGCCCTGTGCTGGCGGGGTCGCTTTTGGAGCGCATCGGCGCGGCGGAACAGGTCGCGTCTTGGGCGCCGGGCATCGTCGATGGGAGCCGTCACCTCGCGCTCGCCCACGCCGAAAAGGTCGCCCGGTTTCATTTGGATTATGTGGACGCGCGGTTTCAAGGGGCGGACGGCCGCTACAAGCTGACAGGCCACAAGACATTCATCATCGCGGCGGGCGGCGCGGACGGGTTCATTGTGTCGGCCCTGCCCGCCGGTTGGTCGCCCGGCGGGACAAGCCGCGCCGATGCGATGCGCTTCTTCCTGGTGGAGGCGAACGCCGAAGGGGTTTCACGCCGCCAATACCGGTTAACGGACGGGTCCATCGCTTGCGAACTTGAACTCTTCGCTGCAACCGCCGCGCCCATGGATGGCGGCTATTCGGATCTCGAAGCCGTTGTCGCCCGCGCGAAAATCGCCGCGTGCGCTGAACTTATCGGCGTGATGGAGCTTCTGTTCGAAGCCACTCTGGATTACGTGAAGACACGCAAGCAGTTCAAACAACCGCTCGGCAAGTTCCAGGTCATTCAGCACCGCCTCGCTGATCTTTATACGTCTTTAGAGCTTAGCCGATCGCATTTATTCCGCATGGCGACCGCTGACTGCGACAGCGCGGACGACAGGCGCGCCATTAGCGGCTCCAAAGCGTTCATCGCCAAAGCGGCGATCGCACTGGGGGAAGAGGCTGTGCAACTCCACGGGGGCATGGGCGTGACGGATGAGCTAATCATTGGCCACGGCCTGAAGCGCATCTTGGTTCTAGCGACGCTCTTCGGCGACCCGGCGGCGGAGATGGCGCGCTTCCAATAAGCGCCGCGCGGCAACGGAGCGACTTTTACTGAGCCTCGCGGGCCCAAGCATGGGCTTCCTGCGACGCCGCCCAAAACAGCGCGTTCTGCACAAGTCTTCGGTAGGTTTCATCCGCGTAAGTCTTCGGCCCGTCGCCAAACTGAAGATAGACGAGCGGGCTATTTAGCGCCGGCTTCGCCCAGGCCACGACATTGGAGCCAGGTGGATGAGACCAGTTTTCCTGAGAATACATGCGCCCTGCGACGGCCTCCGACGCGGAATAGAAATGTTCCTCCGTAAACG
>JBCDJH010000275.1:0-3639 GCA_038747965.1 Pseudomonadota bacterium | reverse complement strand
CGTCGTGCCGCCCCCGTCCGGTTCCCTCGTTTCCGTTGGCAAAGGCTTCTGACAAGTGTCCGCCGCTGTGTCGAGGGGGGGCGCCGGCTTTTCATTCGACGCTCCGGAAGGAGAGCGCGACACTCGGATCTTGCGGCTCTTCGGACGGCGCTTCGGCCGACGTTCGGGTCGGGCCGATGGCGAGGCGTCCCGCCGCCTGGTTGACGGACACGCGGCGCGCGCTGACGCCGCTGATAATAAAGTAGTCGGCGACGGCCTGGCTTCGGGCCAGCGAAAGAATGCGCGCGCTTTCCGCGGCGGGCGCGCCCCGTATGTCGACAATGGCGGTTTCGCAGTCCCGCAGCGCTGCGGCGAGATCGCTCAGGCCTGTCGAGGCCGCGGGTTGAAGAATGGCGGTTCCCGGCTGGAACGACATGGTTGCGGAGGCGACTTGCGCATTCAGCTGCGCCGCGCAGGGTTCTGCTTGTTTGAGCGCCGGCCGCAGTTGGCTGAGCGCCAAGAGCGACTGCGGGTCGACGGTGAGTTTGGTCGCGACCCGAAAAGGAGGCTCAACGTCTTCAAAGGCTGAGCGCACCTCGCGGGCGATCTCATCCGAAGCGACGACGCCGGTGAGGCGCAAACGTCGGTCCGAGAGATCGACGTCGCCGGTCTGAAGGCGGCTCAATTGGATAAGGCCGCTCCGCGCGAGGTCCGTCCAATCGGCGCCGCCCGGCGCGCCGGGCGTTACGCTTATGGCGCCGGTGACATCGCCCGCGAAGGCCCGCTCGGCCGCGTCAAACAGGGAGCGCCGACCGTCGACCGTTGGCGCATAGCCCCGCACGGCCACGTTTTGGTCGGCGGCTTCGGCCCGGAAGAAATAGGGGGAGGGCGCATCGGCGTGGGCGAGGGCGCTGGTGCGGACCAGCGTGACGCCGCCATGGATGACGCCGCCTGGCCCGCCCGCATGGGCGACGGCTTTAATGACCGCCGCCCTTGCACTGCGTGTGGGCGCAGCGCCCGCTAGAGTCACCGTTTGCCCGTCTACGGACAGTGAGGCCCAATCGGCGGCCCCTTCGACCTCAGCCAAAGCTGCTTCCGCTTCGGCGCGAAGATGCGCCTCAATCGCTGAAGCAGGGGCCTGCGACGCGTCCGAGTGAACGCCGAACCAGCCAAGACCCAAAAAGGCGAGGCCCGCCGCCCCGACCTTCGCCGCCAAGGGCGCCCGCGCAAATGTGTTCCAAAGGCTCAAAGGTCGGCGTCCATCCGCTCATCACCGCACCCTCGCGGTTTTATCGGACTGCGCGGGCACTGGCCATTACAGAAATTTAACCGCGCGGCTCTCCGGGCGGCGGCGGCAATCACACTTGGGCGCCATTCGCGCGACGGGTCGAAGCCAGTAACGCGTTTAATTGAGGTGAGTGAAACACTGAGGCTGAAGACAGCCCGTCTATTTTGGACAGGAGAATGCTGCAACGCACACATCGATGATTTTGGAAATATAGAGCTACAAAACTCACAGGGCTGTGACCGGGCAAATATTGAAACTCCTTAAATCATGGCCAATTATCCTTTCACAACAGCCGACGCTCTCGTTCATCCCGTGCAGTAGAGTGTTGGCCGCCGCGCCGATGGCAAGCGTCCTCATCCCCCGCGAACGCCGTCGGCGCGGCTCCCCCTTTCGGATTGAACCGCTCTGCTGAATGAAACGACAGTGAGTAAAGGAGCGGACCAACCGGATGAGGCGATGCGAATCCTAGTCATTGAAGATGATGCGTCGGCAGCCGCCCATGTGGTGAAGGGCTTGCGCGGAAGCGGCCATAGCGTGGACTTGGCCACTGACGGCGAAGCTGGGTTGATGATGGCTGAGGCGGGCGGTTATGACGCATTCGTCGTAGACCGGATGGTTCCGAAGGCGGATGGACTGTCCGTCGTGCGAAAGCTGCGCGCATCCGGAGACGACACGCCGGCGCTGTTTCTGAGCGCCCTTGGAGAGCTTAATCATCGGGTCGAGGGGTTTGACGCGGGCGGCGACGACTACCTCCCCAAGCCCTACGCCTTCGCGGAATTGCTTGCGCGCGTCGAAGCGCTTGGCCGCCGCCGGGCGGCGCCGCCAAAGCAAACCGTTCTTTCGACCATGGATTTGGAACTTGATCTCCTCACCCGCGCCGTGCGCCGGGGCGGCCAACGGATCGATTTGCAGCCCCGGGAATTCAAGCTGCTCTCCTACTTGCTGCGCCACGCCGGGCGCATCGTCACCCGCGCCATGCTGCTTGAGAATGTATGGGGCTATCACTTCGATCCGCAAACGAATGTGATCGACGTGCACATATCGCGCCTTCGCTCGAAGATCGACAAAGGCTTCGACACGCCCCTCCTGGAGACGGTGCGGGGCTCAGGCTACCGGTTGCGCGCGGACGGGTAGCGCAGCGCTCGGGGGCCGCGCGAGCGGAAGGCGCCTGCGCCTCTAGCGCAACCAGTCGAAGTATGGTCGCTTTTCCCGCGTGGTCTTCAATCTTATACGCACCACGACATTTCGTTTTGCGCTGATATACGCGGCGCTGTTTGGCGTCTCCGCGACAGGTCTCCTCCTTTTTATCTTCATCGGCACCGTCGGTTTCCTAGAGGGGCAGACTGATGAGACGATTGCGGTGGAAGTGAGCGGCCTCGCCGAACAGTATCGCCAGCGAGGGCTCTCTGGACTGCACCGGCTCATTGTTGAGCGCAGCGGCGCGAGCGACGGGGCCCTTTATCTTCTCACCTCTCCGGCGGGCCGCCCGATTTCAGGCAACCTCACCAATCTGCCGCCGGCGGCCGCGGACGGCGTCGGTTGGATCGATTTCGCCTACCGCCCGCAGGCCGGCGACAGCATGGAGGGAGAGGGGCCGCCCCGGGCGGCGCGCGCGCGGCTGTTCGGTTTGTCCGGCGACTATGTGTTGCTGGTCGGCCGCGATGTGAGCGAACGGCGCGCGATCGAGCGCATGGTGACGAACGCCCTTGGCGGCGCCGGGTTGCTCACCTTCGCGCTTGGGGTCGGCGGCGGCGTCTTCATCAGTCGCAATATGATGCGCCGGCTTGATGCGGTGAACCGCACCAGCCGAGAGATCATGGCTGGCGATCTCACGCGGCGGGTCGGCGTCAGCGGGTCGGGCGACGAGCTTGATCAGCTTGCGGTTAATCTGAACGCTATGCTGGATCAGATCGAGCGCTTGATGGCCGGCATGCGCGAGGTGAGCGACAACGTCGCCCACGATCTGCGCTCGCCGCTCACCCGTCTCCGAAACCGGTTGGAGACGTTGTTGCGCGATCGCGCCGGCGATGAGCGCGCCGAAGACGCTCTGGAAGGCGCGCTCCAAGACGCAGATCAGCTTTTGGACGTCTTCAACGGCTTGTTGCGCATCGCACGGCTGGAGGCGGGCGAACGGCGCGAGGATCTCGCCGTCGTCGACGCCTCTGAAATTGCGCAGGATGTGGCCGAGTTGTTCGCGCCGCTCGCCGAGGAGGCTGGCTTCACGTTTGTCACAGAGTTGGCGGAGGGGTGCGCGGTGCGCGGCGCGCCTGAGTTGCTCGCCCAAGCCCTCTCTAATTTGATGGACAACGCTCTTAAATATGCGCGGGACGGGCGGACGATTGCGCTTAGAGTGCGGCGGGCCGGCGACGTCG
>JBCDJH010000274.1:0-3656 GCA_038747965.1 Pseudomonadota bacterium | reverse complement strand
CCGCCATCTCTCCCAGCATGTGGGCGGCTTTGTGCTCACCAAGGGGCCGCTGATTGAGACCGTGCCCATCGGCAACGCCGCCATGGAGGATCGCACTTTCATTGAGTGGGATAAAGACGATATTGACGTCCTAGGCATCATGAAAGTCGATATTCTGGCCCTCGGTATGCTGACATGCATTCGCAAAGCGTTTGATTTTCTAAGATTTTATAAGGGAGTTGATCAGTCTCTGGCGACCATTCCGCCCGATGACAAGCCCACATACGACATGTTGTGCGAGGGCGACAGTCTTGGCGTCTTTCAGGTGGAAAGCCGGGCGCAAATGAACATGTTGCCGCGGCTGCGCCCGAAAGAGTTTTATGATCTTGTCATTCAAGTGGCGATCGTCCGCCCCGGCCCTATCCAAGGGGATATGGTGCACCCCTATTTGCGGCGGCGGAAGGGGCTTGAAAAAGTTGAGTACCCAAGCCCCGCGCCGGAGCATGGGCCGCCGGACGAGTTGGAGCGCATTTTAAAGCGCACAAAAGGCGTGCCTCTGTTTCAAGAACAGGCCATGCAGATCTCCATCGACGCCGCTCGCTTCACGCCGGACGAAGCAAACGGGCTCCGCCGGGCGATGGCGACATTCCGAAAAGTCGGCACCATTCACAATTATCAGGACATGATGGTGAACCGGATGGTCGCCCGCGGTTATGATCCGGATTTCGCCCAACGCTGTTTCGATCAGGTGAAGGGCTTTGGGGATTATGGCTTTCCGGAAAGCCATGCCGCCAGTTTCGCATTGTTAGATTATGTCTCCAGTTGGTTGAAATGTCGCCATCCGGATGTTTTTTGCGCCGCTCTGTTGAACGCCCAGCCTTTGGGCTTTTACGCGCCGGCGCAGATTGTGGCGGACGCGCGCAAACATGGGGTGGAGGTGCGCCCCGTAGACGTCAATCGCTCCGATTGGGATAATTTGCTGGAGCCGTCCGATGGTCCTTATCTCGCCGTTCGCCTAGGCTTCCGCCAAGCTGATGGTTTGCGGCAGGACGAAATGGAGGCGCTGATGGCGGCGCGGGGCTCTGGCTATCGCCGGCCGGAGGATATTCGCCGCCGGGCCGGGATTTCTCGGCGGGCTGTGGAATTGCTTGCGGCGGCTGACGCCTTTCGCTCCATGGGGCTTGATCGCCGCGCAGCGCTTTGGGCCGTGCGGGGCGAGGCGGCGTCGGCGTCTCTGCCACTGTTCGCCGCCGCCGATTGCCCCGAACAGGGAGCGGAGGCCGCCGCGCGTTTGCCCGCCATGCCCGCTTCTGAGCATGTGATTCAGGATTATCAAACGACGCGGCTTTCCTTGAAGGATCATCCTTTGCGGTTTTTGCGCGATCGCTATCGCGCGCTCGGCGTCCTCCCAACGGCGGAGGCTGTGGCCCAGCGCAGCGGCGCGCGGCTGCGCACAGCTGGGATTGTCCTTGTACGGCAGCGCCCTGGGTCGGCCAATGGCGTTTTTTTCGTCACCATCGAAGATGAAACGGGCATCGCCAATCTTGTGGTGTGGCCGCGCGTCGGCGAGATCTATCGGCCGGTTTTGATGGGCGCCCGCATTCTCATGGTGCAGGGGCGCGTGCAGACCGCTGATAATGTCACCCATATCGTCGCCGACCAATTGATCGACCGCACCGATGATTTGCATCTTTTGACGGAAGAGGCGCAACGCGATCCGCTACAAGGCGTTCTCGCCCGCGCTGACCACGCGAAAAATCCGCTTCCAGCGACAAGCGGCGCCCTGCGCAAACGCCAAGAAAAGCTGAGGGCGGAGGATCCGCTTCTGGCGGTGCTGTCCAGCGCCGATGAGGTGCGCAATCCTGTGCCGGAGGAGCGGGCTGCGGCGTCCCGCGGGCGCCTCGCCGCCACCAGCCATCGCCATCCCCGCAATGTTCGCGTCATTCCCAAAAGCCGCGACTTTCACTAGAGCCGTTTGCGTCTGACACGATTCAGGGCGGACGCCGCAAACGGCTCTAGGTCTTTGTTTGCGCGAATTGCGGACGCGAAACCGGTGACCCACTTTCGCTGCAATTCGCTCTAGCGCGAATTGCGGACGTGAAAGCGCTGCGCCACGTGCCCTGCAATGCGCGCTACCCAAGCCCGATACCAGAGCGCTTGAAAAAAGAGAGTGGGGTTTGAGAAGCCCGCCTCTGAAAGGAGCGTTTCGGTGCGGGCGGCGGATACAATTGGCATGGCGCCAACGATGTCAGGCCCGCGAGAGGCGTCTTCAGGGCCAAGCCCGGCGAGACGCGCGTGTTGGAGAAACGCCGCCTCGAACGCCTTGACGCCCACCTCTTCATCCACGCTCACATCGGCATGGAGGAGCAAACCGCCCGTGCGAACCCTTTCCCGAACTGCGCGCAGGTAGCTCAGCTTTCCGCCCGCTGATTGGTCGTCCGGCAAGAAGTGCATCACGAGGAGAGAGGTTGCGGCGTCAAAGCCGCCGGCTGGCGCCGCAACGTCGCTGGGGACGCCTTCCACCAGCGTCACGCTTTCAGGGCGCCCGCTGGCGTCCGCGAATCAACGCGCGATGTTCAGCATATCCTTAGACGGATCGACGCCGGTTATAAGGAACCGACGGTCGCTCGCTGCGATGTTCTCTATCTCGCGCCCGCCGCCGGCCCCCACCACGAAAATATGGGCGCCTTCTGGAAGAGACGTCTCCAAGTAGGCGCGCATCAGCCGATAGAGCCCGCCCGCGCCCGGCAGAGCGTTTTGCATCTCACGATATCGCGCCACCTCAAAAGGGGCGTCGTCATCGTAGTTCATCGGCTTGTCCTCGCGAGCGCTTGGCTTTGAATTCAAGCCGGAGACGCCCTGCCCACGTCAGAACTCCTCGACAAAAAACAAGGTCGAAAATCCGACCAGGACATAAAAGAGAATCGGCGAGAAGGCCGCGAAGAAAGGCGGGGCGATCCCGAGTTCGCCCATCACCACCATGAACTTGTCGGCGACGAAGAAACTGAACCCAAGGCCGAGCCCCAGCGCCGTGCGGGCGAGCAGGGAGCCGCTGCGGTTGACGCCGAAGCCCGCCACCGCCGCCAGAAGCGGCATCAACAGGCTCGAGGCCGGCGCCGCGAAGCGCTGCAGCCAGGCGGTCTCCAAATCCTGGGTGTCCGCCCCTTCGCGCCGGCGCTGGCTGATCGCCCGGGCGAGCCCCCCAAGGCCCGTTTGATCGGCTTTAACGCCGCCTTCAAAAAAGCGCTTCGGCGGCAGTTCAAGATCCCATTCAGACCAGGGCGCGCTCGTCGTCTCATCGGCGCCCACATCGCTTTCGCGCACCTTTGACATCGTCCACTGACCATTATTGTGCCAGGCGAAATCGGCGCGGGTGACGCCTTCCATGGCGCCCGCCGCGTTGCGCTTGTAGATGGTGACGCCTTCCAGCAACACCCGCGCACCAGACCGGCTGACGCTTTCCGCCTTGATGAAGTCTTCGCCCCGCGCCAGCCATACATTGGTGCGCACTTGCGGCGGCGGCGATACATCGACGGCGAAGCCATTCGCCTCCCAATAGGCGAGTTGCGCCCGGGTGCGGACGGTCATCGTCTCATGGAACAGAAAGTGCGCCACAGCGATCAGGAAACAGCCGACGCCAATCGGAAACAATATGCGGTAGGCGGATAGGCCCGCTG
>JBCDJH010000273.1:0-3674 GCA_038747965.1 Pseudomonadota bacterium | reverse complement strand
CGTCGGGTCTGGCACCGTCTCCAACAAGGATGAAAATGGCGGCGCAGGGCGCCCCGTGTCGGACGGCGGCAAGGGCTATTCTTGCATTGCGGAAATCCGGATGATCGAGACGATCAATGACGGGTCGCCGAAAACGCCCTTCCTCTCCGACGGGGACCATGTGCGGATGGAGATGCTGGATGCGAACGGCGCCTCGATCTTCGGGGCCATTGACCAGCGCGTCACCCAGATCTAAGCCGCTTCTAACGACCGCCGAACGACCGGGCGGCGTATAGCCGAGCGCGTCGCAGTCCGTCTATATACGGACACAAACGCTTGGCTAGGGAGTGGCGAAATGCCGGGCATGAGCCCTTCGGACATCGACGCGTACTTGCAAGAGGAATTTCCGCAAGTGTTCGTCGACGCGCGCGTCTCGGTCGCCGAGGCGGAGGCGGGGCGAGCGCGGCTCCAGTTGACGCCTGGGCGCGCGCATCTCAGGCCTGGAAACACGGTCTCAGGCCCAGCCATTATGATGATGGCGGACGCGGCTGCGTACGCCGCGCTCTTGTCGCTCGACAGCGGCGCGAAGATGGCCGTCACCACCGATCTCACGATCCATTTTTTGCGCGCTGCGGCGCCTGGCGCGATGCTTGTTCAGACCGCAAATGTCATCAAAGCGGGCCGGCGCATCAGCGTCATCGCCTGCGAGACCATTGATGAACAAGGGCGGCTCTTGGCGCACGCGACGACGGGATACGCAATGCCGGCGGCGTGAAGAACGCAGCTCGGCGCGCATCAATGCATTCCATGCAAAGAACCGATATCCGCGCCATTATCGTTAAGACGCTGTGAAGCGCCTGCGCTATAACCTCGCTAAGCCGCCGTGCGAGCGGGCGCAGCGTAGGGAGCGCGCAGCATGTCCGAATATCCGGTTGAAAGCCTAACCGACCACCAACCATCGGCCCCATTCGACGACCACCAGCCGGACGGGCAAGAGGCCATGGCCCGCAGCGTCTATGAGGCCGCTTGCGAGGCTGGCGACGGAACGCTGACGCGGCGCGGATTTGAGGGGATCTTGGAGGAGTGCGGCATCCTCAAGGACGATCGCCGCATCGCCGAGACCATGGCCGCCTTCAGCCAGTTCTCCGATCTTGAGCCGATCCAGTTCGAGACGTTCGTCAAGATCATCAGCCCGAGCAACACGACGCTGATCAACCGGGCCTTGCGCGGCGAACTTGTGGTGCCGGACTTCCGCGCGTTCCGCGAGAAGCTTGTCACCATTTATGAGATCACCAAAGGCTACCGCTCCGGCGAGGTGGCCCAGTACATCCCTCAGCTCGCCCGCGTGGATCCGGAGCAGTACGCCATGTCCGTCTGCACGATCGACGGACAGCGCTTCTCAATCGGTGACCATACGGAGGATTACTGCGTTCAATCCACTTGCAAGCCGGTGAACTATGCGATCGCTCTGGAAACCCTCGGCGTCGGCGCGGTGCACAGCCATGTGGGGCGCGAGCCCTCAGGACGCAGCTTCAATGAGCTGACCCTGAACAATCGCGGGCTGCCCCACAACCCAATGATCAATGCGGGCGCGATCATGTGCGCGTCCTTGATCAAACCGTCCGCGACCCTCGCCGACCGGTTCGACTATGTGATGAGCGTGTGGCGGATGCTCACCGGCGGCAGCCGCTGCGGCTTTGATAATTCCGTATACCTCTCTGAAAAGGCCACGGCGGACCGGAACTTCGCGCTCGCCTACTTCATGCGAGAGAAGGGCGCCTTCCCCGACGGGGTGAACATCACCGATGTGCTCGACTTCTATTTTCAGTGCTGTTCGATCACCATTAACGCCTCGCAAATGGCCGTGGTGGCGGCGACGTTCGCCAACGCCGGGGTTTGTCCGCTGTCGAACCATCGTATTTTCCAAACGGAGAGCGCGATGAACACCCTGTCTCTGATGTACTCTTGCGGCATGTATGATTTTTCGGGCGAGTACGCCTTTACTGTCGGCTTGCCTGCGAAGAGCGGCGTGTCGGGAGCGCTCTATATTGTTGTGCCGGGCGTTTGCGGAATTTGCATTTGGTCGCCCCGGCTCGACCCGCTGGGCAACACGGTGCGCGGCGTTGAGTTTAGCAAGCTGCTCGTGAAGTCGTTTCCGTTTCACACCTACGCCAGCCTTGGCGAAGGCGCGGGCGAGGCGGACCCCAGGCAAAGCGAGTCGGAGCGCAAAGCGAACAACAGCTTCCGGCTGTGCTCCGCGGCGGCGCGCGGCGACGTTAATGAAGTGCGTCGTCTGATCGCCCAGGGCGTCAACCTAAATGAGCCCGACTATGATGGGCGGACGGCGCTGCATCTCGCGGCGTCCGATGGCCGTCTCGCCATGGCGCGGTATCTCATCCGCCACGGGGCGGGGGTCGACTGCGCCGATCGGTGGGGCAACACCCCTCTCGACGACGCCCGCGCCGCCGGCCACGCCGACATAGTCGACGCCATCACCGCACACATCGAAGGCCGCGCGCAGGGCTGAGCCGCTTTGGCGCGGCGTTTGCCGCCGCCGTCTGCCCAACCCTTCCGGAACGATCGCATACAAAAAGCGCGGCGTACGAAATCTCGCCGCCGCGCTTCTTAAGTCTTAGCGCCTGCGCCGCGAGCCCTCCGCGCAAGGCGGCTTGGCCGGACGCTGATGCGCGGATTAGCCTTCGCAGGCGTCGATGACAGCCTTAGCTTCGGCGCTGGCGCCTTCGTAGGCTTCTTCGTTGCTGGAGTAGTTGTCGTCAAACGCCATGAACTCGTCGATCAGCGCTTGGTTGCTGCCGACTTCCGTATCGAAGCAGGTGCACGCCGCTTCGTAATCGCCTGGGCCGGTCCACTCTTCGGAAACCCGGAGGCATTCGCCTTTCAGTTCAGAAGCGCCGGCCGTTAGAGGCGCGGCCAACACGAAGCTTGCAGCCAAGAGAAGTTTTTTCATCGAGAAGTCTCCCGTAAATTGCGCGACGCCGCGATATAGGCCATTAACAAAGGGTTAAATTGTCTTTTTGACGCAAAAATTTGTCCCTTTGAGCTCATCTAGAAGAGATGGCGTCGGGCGCGGCGCCTTGGCGCTGGAGACGGGCTTCATCTTGCACCGCGCGCCGGTATTTGAGCGGCGTGACACCTCCGGACCACCGCCTGAAAGCGCGGGTGAAACTCGCGGATTCTGCAAAACCGAGTTGATGCGCCACCTCTGTGACGCCTATGGACGAGCGTCGCAGATACTCCTTCGCTGTCTCATAGCGCCGCGCATTAACAATGCGCCCGTAGGTAACGCCCTCATCGCGAAGCCGGCGATGCATTGTCGCCTCCGATACGCCGATGTGAAGCGCAGCTTGAGCGGCTCTCGCCTGCATGGGAAGCGCGCCGGACAAAAGCGCCTCGTCCAGAAACTCGCTCAAGGTCCGCTGTGCGCGCGCTCGCCGGATCTGGTCGTCCAGAAACTCCTGAAGGACAAGGGCGAGATTGGGGTCCCGCATTTTCCCCGGTGTCTCTGCAGCGGCGCCCACAATCACCAGCCGGTTGTCTGGTTGCTCAAAGGCGACGCTTGCTTTCAGCCGCTTTCGGTAGAGGCCGATGTCCGCCCCCGGGGAATGTCGGAAGCGGATGGATTGAACGTCAGCGCCGCCATACATGCGCACGAGACGGCTGATCAACGCCAGGCT
>JBCDJH010000272.1:0-3683 GCA_038747965.1 Pseudomonadota bacterium | reverse complement strand
TGGAGGTGCATGAAGCCACCGTTGACGGGCCGTTTCTCCATGGCGATGACAAGTTCGCGGTGCTTTTTGGCATGGACGTCACCGACAAGCAGTCGGGTGAGCGCTCCAAGATGCGCGAAGTCGCTCTTTATACGGTTAAGGACGAGAAGATCGTCCGCGAAGAGTTTTTCTACCCCTACTAGGCCCGCCCATGTCCCGGCTTTCAGCCTGCTTTGAGGCGCTGGCGGATGAGGGCCGGGCCGCCTTCGTTCCGTTCATCATGGCCGGCGATCCGTCCGAGACGGCGTCGTTCGATATATTGTCGGGCCTGCCAGGCTGCGGCGCTGACATTATTGAGCTGGGCGTCGCTTTCACTGATCCGGCGGCCGATGGACCAGTGATCCAGGAGGCGGGGCGCCGCGCGCTTGACGCCGGCCAAACGCTCACCCGCACACTCAATATGGTGGAGCGGTTTCGAGCGAGTTGCGCGGGGACGCCGATTGTCCTGATGGGTTACCTCAATCCGATTGAGGCCTACGGCCTTACCGCCTTTGCGACGGACGCCGCGCGGGCTGGCGTGGACGGCGTGATCGTCGTCGACGCGCCGCCGGAGGAGGATGGGCCTCTGCGAACAGCGCTCGGCGCCGCCGGGCTGGACTTTATTCGCCTCGCCACTCCCACTAGCGACGAAGTTCGCATGAAGAGGCTGGCCGACGGCGCCTCCGGGTTTATGTACTATGTATCGATAACGGGTGTGACGGGGACGGCGTCCTCGCCTGAAAAGGCGAACCGAGCCGCTCTCTCACGCCTTAGGGCCGTCTCCAGATTGCCGGTGGCCCTTGGCTTCGGCATAAAGACTCCAGCGCACGCCAGCGCCGCAGCTGACTATGCGGACGCGGTGGTCGTTGGATCAGCGCTGGTCGCATGCGGCGCCGAGGCCGCGAAACAGGGCCCAGAGCCCGCCGTTAACGCTGTTTTGAGCTTGGCGGCCGAATTTGGAGCGGCGGTGCGGGGCGCTCGCGTCGCAGAGAAGAGTTGAGTCGCGGGAGCGCGGTATTCGCGGGAGACTGGGGTGAGCTGGATATCGAACATCACGCCGCCGGGCATCAAAAAGATGTTCAAGCGGGAAGACGACACGCCGGATGTGCTTTGGGTCAAGTGCCCCAATTGCTCGGACATGATCTTCCACCGGGATCTCGAAGCCGCCCAGAACGTCTGTCCATCTTGCGGGCACCATATGCGCATTGGGCCGAAGGAACGCTTCCAAAACCTGTTTGACGGCGCATATGAGTCGATCGAATTGCCCGAGGCGCCGGCCGATCCCCTGAAATTCCGCGATGAAAAGCGATACGCCGATCGGCTGCGGGACGCGCGGCGCAAGACTAGTCAACAGGACGCGATGGAGGCCGCGATCGGCGCCGTCGGCGGCGTTGAGACCGTTGTCCTGGTCCAAAACTTCGCATTTATGGGCGGCTCCCTCGGCATGGCGGCCGGGGAAGCTGTCGTCGCCGCGGCTGAACGCGCGGTTCAAGCCAAAGCGCCGCTCGTGGTTTTCGCCGCCGCCGGTGGCGCCCGGATGCAGGAAGGCATTTTGTCCTTAATGCAGATGCCGCGCACCACCCTCGCCGTTGAGGCGGTGAAGGCCGCGGGCCAGCCCTATATCGTCGTGCTGACCGATCCCACCACCGGGGGCGTCACTGCGTCCTACGCTATGCTGGGGGACGTGCATCTGGCGGAGCCGGGCGCACTCATCGGGTTCGCGGGGCCGCGGGTGATTGAACAGACGATCCGGGAGAAGCTCCCGGCCGGCTTCCAGCGTTCTGAATATCTGTTTGAGAAGGGCATGGTGGACGCCGTTGTGCCGCGCAAGGAGCTGAAATCGTCCTTGTCCACCCTGTTGAAGGTGCTCACCAAGTATGAGGCCGGCGCGGCGGATGCGGCCAGCCTCGGCGTTGAGGCGCTGCGGGTCGATGGCGCTGCCAATGATGAGACCGGCCAGCCGGCCGACGAGGCGCCGAGCCTCGATAAGGCCGCCGAGTAGGGCGACGGGGCGGCAACACTGAACAGCGCCGCGATTCTTGAGCGCATTAGGCGCCGCCATCCGATCACGATCGATTTGGCCCTGGACCGCATTGTGCGGCTCCTCGGCCGGCTCGGCGATCCCCACCTCAAGCTGCCGCCCGTCATTCACGTGGCCGGCACCAATGGCAAGGGATCAACGATCGCCTTTATGGCCGCCATGGCGAAGGCCTCGGGCCTCGCCGCGCATATCTATACCTCCCCCCACCTCGTGCGGTTCCATGAGCGGATCCGGCTGCGCGGCGCGCCCATTGGCGAGGAGGCGTTATGCGCCGCCTTGGTCGCTTGCGAGGAGGCCGCCGGCGACGATCCCATCACCTTCTTCGAGCTTGCGACGTGCGCGGCGTTTGTCGCCTTCTCTGAAGCGCCGGCGGATCTTGTTCTGCTGGAGGTTGGGCTCGGCGGTCGTCTCGACGCCACCAATGTGATCGAGACGCCGTCCGTCGCCGTCATTACGCCCATTGGACTCGACCATCAGTCTTATCTCGGGGAGACGGTCACTCAGATCGCGGGCGAAAAAGCGGGGATCTTGAAGGCGGGCGCGCCGGGCGTCGTTGGTCGCCAGACGCCGGAAGCGCTCGCTGCGATCGAAGCCGCCGCCGGCCCGCTCGCTGTTCCCTTGCGCATTTTCGGCCAGGACTATTTGGCGTTTGAAGAACATGGGCGGCTCGTCTTCCAGGATGAGGCGGGACTTCTCGATCTGCCGAAGCCGAAGCTCATCGGCGCTCACCAGGTGGAGAACGCCGGCGCCGCCATTGCGGCGCTCCGCGCATGCCAGGAGGTGAGCGTTTCCGAAGCCGCGATTGCCGAGGGCCTGACGAAGGCTGAATGGCCGGGCCGGCTTCAGAAGATCGCCAAGGGGCCGCTCTTCAGCGCGCTCGGGCCGGCTGACGATGGGGATTTCGAGTTATGGCTCGATGGCGGCCACAACGGCCACGCCGCTGCGGCGCTCGCCCGGGCCATGGCGGATCTCGGCGAGCGGTCGCCCGCCCCGCTGACGTTGGTCTGGGCGATGCAGCAGACCAAGGACCCCGCCGCATTCCTGGAGCCGTTTCGCGGCATTGCAGACAGCGTTATCTGCACATCTGTGGATACGGGCTCGCCAACGCCGCCGGCCGCCTTACGGAAAGCGGCGGAGAGCGCCGGACTATGGGCTGACGAAGCCCCAAACCTAGCCGAGGCGCTCGTGAAAGCGGCGAGCCTTGCCCGCCGCCCCGCCCGGATCCTTATCTGCGGCTCGCTCTACCTAGCCGGCGCGGCGCTCGCCCTGTCGGAGCGCCGCGAGGCTTAAGTATTTGTTTGAGCGAATTGCGGACGCGAAACCGGTGATCCACTTTCGCTGCAATTCGCTTTAGAGCTGCTCCGTCAGCCACTGGCTGAGCTGGCCCTTGGGCGCGGCGCCGACCTTTGTCGCGGCGATCTCCCCGCCTTTGAAGAGGATCAATGTGGGGATGCCGCGCACGCCATACTGGCCAGGCGTCTGGGGGTTCTCGTCGATGTTCACCTTGGCGATGGTCACCGCCTCGCCCATTTCATCGGCGATTTCTTCCAGGCTCGGGCCGATCTGCTTGCAGGGGCCGCACCATTCCGCCCAGAAGTCCACAAGAACGGGCTTATCCGCCTTC
>JBCDJH010000271.1:0-3704 GCA_038747965.1 Pseudomonadota bacterium | reverse complement strand
GTGATGGCGCGTTTTCGGCCAAGGGTCCGGGTGCAGAATATAGAGAAAGCTCAGGCACGCGTCCGGCAGCGCGAACAGGAATGGCCGGGCGTCACCATGCAGGATGCGGATGTTGGACAGCCCACGGGTTTCAATCGACTGAAGCGCCTTCAGCACCCCGTTCATAAAAGGCTCGGCGCCGATGAAGCCGGAATTCGGATGCGCTTCCGCCTGGGCGATCAGATGCTCCGCCCCGCCAAAGCCAATTTCGAGGCGGACATCGCCCGCCGAAGGAAAAAGCGCTTGTAGGCCGTCGCGGGTCTTTATCGGACCTCGGACGGAAAAGAGCGGCAACGCTCTTTCCCAAAGCTCGGTTTGCGCAGGCGAGAAGGCGCGATCGCGCCGCCGGCCGAACAGCCGGAACGTTTCCTGATCCGGCGTAAACCCCATCATCGCGGGCCCGCTGCGCGAGCGCTCCGGCGCCGATGGCGAGGGGCTCGCCCCTCGCCTCGCCCAGCCCTAGCCTCGCCTAACGCTAGGCGAGCGCGCTGCGCAGGGCGTCCGCCAAATCCGTGCGCTCCCAAGAGAAGCCGCCATCGGCCTCGGGTTCGCGGCCAAAATGTCCGTAGGCGGCCGTTCGCGCGTAGATCGGACGGTTGAGGCCCAAATGCTCGCGAATGCCGCGGGGGCTGAGGTCCATCACGTCCATCAGCACGCTTTCGAGGCGCGCCGGATCCACTTCGCCCGTGTCGAACAGATCGACATAGAGGCTGAGCGGCTTGGAGACGCCGATCGCGTAGGAGAGCTGGATCAAGCAGCGTTTCGCAAGGCCAGCGGCCACCACGTTTTTGGCGAGGTAGCGCGACGCGTAGGCGGCGGAGCGGTCCACCTTCGTCGGATCCTTGCCGGAGAAGGCGCCGCCGCCATGGGGCGCCGCGCCGCCATAGGTGTCGACAATGATCTTCCGGCCGGTGAGGCCCGCGTCGCCATCCGGACCGCCAATGACGAACTTGCCCGTCGGATTGACGTAGAAATCATCTTCGCCGCACATCCAACCGTCGGGCAGGATGTCGACCACGTACGGGCGCACCAACTCGCGCACGGCGGCCTGATCGAGGGCCTCTGCGTGCTGCGTTGAGACGACCACGGAG
Organism: Pseudomonadota bacterium; assembly: GCA_038747965.1. Lineage (GTDB taxonomy): Bacteria > Pseudomonadota > Alphaproteobacteria > Caulobacterales > Parvularculaceae > JBCDJH01. The sequence goes on along the minus strand of JBCDJH010000271.1, from coordinate 2,574 downwards.
ACGGCCTCCACCGGCCGGCCATTGGCGTACCGCAAGGTCACTTGGCTTTTCGCGTCCGGTCCGAACCCCGGCTGCTCGCCGGAATGGCGCGCTGTCGCCAAAGCCTTCACGATCTGGTGGGCGTAGGCGATGGGGGCCGGCATCAACTCCGGCGTTTCGTCCACCGCGTAGCCGAACATAATGCCTTGGTCGCCCGCGCCCTCGTCTTTCGCGCCCGCGGCGTCAACGCCCTGGGCGATCTCCACAGACTGGCCGTGTACGTGGCATTCGATCGACGCATCACGCCAATGGAAGCCGTCCTGCTCATAGCCAATGTCCTTTACGGCGCCACGCGCCGTCTCAATCAGCACGTCATGCGTGAGATCGGCCGGACCCCGCACCTCGCCCGCCAGCACAACGCGGTTCGTCGTGGTCAGCGTCTCCACCGCGACGCGCGCCTCCGGATCCGCGCCCAGATATAGATCGACGACGGCGTCGGAAATGCGATCGGACACCTTATCGGGGTGGCCTTCTGAAACGCTCTCGCTGGTGAACAGATAGTCGGAACGGGACACGCGGGACCTCATATAAAGACATGTTTATATGTCATTATGAGGGAGCGGCCGCGCCTTCGCAAGCGCCGGCCCCTTCGCAGCGGTCGGCGACGGTCAGCGACGAGCGGAATAGCTCGTCGGCGCTGACCGCCGCTCTTGTAACATCGCTACACAACCAGTTGGTTTGTGACAGCGGCGACGATCGCCAGCATGGCGCCGCCGATCACTGAACTGGTCGTCAATATCGCGACCGCTTTCACCAAAGCGCTACCTACAAAATCACCCATCGTACTTTCCTTTCTTTCATCCACAGCGAAAGGCCGCCCCTCGGAAATCCGAGGGCGCGGCCTACGCCTGCTTCGTTACATCACCCTAAATAGGAAAGAATGACGACGAAGCAATGAACAAAATCGATAATGTTCAATTTTTTTCAAGCACGAAGTCGTGATCGTCGATGGCCGAACGCCAACCGCTCGATTTCGTCAAGAATCCGGCTTGCGCCCCCATGCCCACGCCGCTAGGTTGCGCGCCCGCGAACCAATCGCGGCAAAGCACCGGTAGCTCAGCTGGATAGAGCACTAGACTACGAATCTAGGGGTCGGGAGTTCGAATCTTCCCCGGTGCGCCATTTCTTTAGAAATGGTCGCACCCTTATTCAAAGAAACGCTCGAACGGACTTCGTGGGCTGATACGTCTCTCCGTCTGCGGCGCCTTTCAACCCGTCGACTATGAGTTTGAGTGGTCGAGTGGGCTCGAACAGACGGCGCTCACGCCTGTAGGGTCTTCCGGCGCGACGCGATGTACTTGGCCGCGGATCTGTAGTGGCTCGGACCAGCGGCCTCGGCCCAGCGTCCCGGCGTCCAATCATTCTTGGCCCCTTTCATGGGGCCGCCATATAGTTCGTCATCAGAAGAGTTTGCGATAAACACCGTTAGGCGATCATGTGCCGTCCGCAAGGCGTCGCAGGCCTTTGCCCACCCCAGCCTGCTCTGTTTTTCACGCAGATGGGCGTTGTAGCGTTTCAACTCGTTCCACTTGTAACCCTTGGCTGGAAAGAAGACCTCTTTCCCGGCTTTTCCATCCTCGTACCAACCAAAGAACAAGTCGATCCAGTGCGCGCGGTGGGCGACGACGTCTTTGATTGAGATGTCGTCGTCATCTTTGGCAGCCGCCTCGTCCCCCTGAATGCCGACAATCAGCTTTTCAAGCTTCGCGAACTCGCGCTCGGTCGCCTGAACGAGTTCGGCTTTGGACGTCGCCGGCATTTTGATCCCTACAATTCAACCAGCGCTCGATCGCCGCGCCGATGACGAAGGATGTTGTGAGGCCAAGACGCCTGCGCAACGTCAGCGTCGCGCGGCGACGATAATGTGATAGCTTCGCGGCCAAAAGGGATTCCCCAACTCACTATTGCCGGTACGTAGCAGGCGCGGGGGCCGCCAAAGGGGGAGGCGTCCATCACCTGAGCCCGTTCGCCGGCGGCGGGCCATGGGCGCTTCAGAATTGCCCTAAAGATCGATCATACTTCACCGCTTATGGGGTCATCTCAGCTTTTTCGTTCGCGGGCCGCCGCGCTCGCCGGGGTGTTGCTTGCGCTCGTCTGGGCGACAGGCGCAGGGCCCGCATGCGCCGCGCCCGCCATCACCTTCGCGTTCGAAGGGGCGGAAGGGGACGATCTCAAAGGGCTGCTGAGGCCCCTCTCCCGCGTGCGGACGCTGGATAAGGACGCGACCGAGCGCGAGATCCGCCGCGCGGCGAGCGCTGATGTGAAGCAATTTCGCAACGCGCTGCGCGCCGCCGGCTACTTCCAGGCCGACGTGAGCTACGAGACCGCCGCCGCGACTGAGGAGGACGACAAACCCAGCGTCTCCTATCAAGTGACGACCGGGCCGCTCTATCGGATCGACGCAAACGCGTTCCGCTATCTGGACGAAGCCGCCAAGCCCCGGCCCGTCTCCCCAGAGGAGTTGGGGCTCGACGAGGATCTGGTGAAGCTCTTGAAGCGCGGCTCGGCCGTCGCCTCAGACCGCACGGCGATCGG
>JBCDJH010000270.1:0-3708 GCA_038747965.1 Pseudomonadota bacterium | reverse complement strand
CTGAGTGGCGACAAGCCCCGGAATGACTTCGACAAGCTCGCCAACTCGGCTCAGCGGACGGTTCTCGAAGTCGGAATAGCCAACAACGCCCTCCGAGCCAGCCCTGGCCTCGCCAATGAGATTGATGGCCCGGCCAAAAACGACGATCTCATCGTTCGTATCCGGCTTCGTTTGCGCCATACCGGGCGTCGCGCATCCGCATATGAGGGAGAGCGCCAAAACACAACGCCGCAACATGCCCCGCCCCCCAACCTTCAGTACAGACTTCGCGAAATCTAGCGACGCCTATGGTCGGCGTTAAGCCCTACGGAGGCAAGAAAAATCAACGCAGACATACCGACAAACACAAACGCCGAGGCCCGCCGCGACGCAAGATGACAAAGTCAATCGCGTTTCGCGAAAAACAGCCCCATCTTCCACAATGGGGACAATTCGCCTCATAAAGACGCCGCCCGCCACTGACGAGCAGAACTCATCGTCTATCCCGGCGCCTGCCACGGCTTTCAGATGGCGGGGGATGCGCAGCTCACGAAGCGGTACGTCCGCGACTATTTGGACGCGCTAAACAGGGGCTTGGCGGACGAGAGAGGACGTCCGCCAAGCGACGATGCAGCTTCCGCCTCGAGCGTATTGCAGCGTAAGCGGCTCTCCGGTTTCGCGTCCGCAGTTCGCGCGCACGAAGACTGAGAGCAGCGTCCTTTAGGCGTCCTTGCGCCCGGCCCCTGCGTTAGATCGCCGTCTTATCCAGCCGCCGCTATCTGGCGAATGCGATCCTGCGGCAACACCACGTCAGTGACGGACTGCGCGCGCTCCAGCGTGGCGGGATCGGCTAGGGTTGGGTGGCCGGTTCCGAACGGGGGCGCAGGATTGTATTCGAGCACGAGTTCGATCATGCGGGCCGCGTCAGCGCCGACGAGCAAACCTGCAACCGTCAACCCAATATCGACCCCGGCCGTCACGCCGCCGCCGGTGCAGCGATTGCGATCTATAACCACCCGTTCGTTCGTCGGTATTGCGCCAAACGCGTCCAATGTGTCGATCACGGACCAGTGGCTCGCGGCTTTGTATCCTTTCAGAAGTCCCGCTTTTCCGAGCAGCAGAGACCCTGTGCAAACCGCGACAACCCACTTCGCCGACTGGCCTTGCTTCTCGACAAACTCCATCGTTGCTTCATCCTCAAGCACGTCAATTGAAGGCGCGCCGCCGCCGGGGACAAGGAGGACGTCGGGCGCCGTCGCCGCTGTTTCGAAGGTCGCCGTCGCCATGATCGCGGCGCCGCAATCTGTGGGGTTGGGGCCCAGCGCGCGCGCGACAATCTCCACCGTGCTCCCCGGGATCTGGGAGAGCGGTTGGAGCGGCCCAATCAAATCGAGCGTCGTCAAACCGGGGAAGACAAGGGATTGAATCAGCATCGCGCTCTCCGTTCGCTTGAAATTAAGTACCGTTTCGTACATTTATAGCGATGCGTCAACAATTAAGTGCGAATTGATACATAAATGTCTCAGAAGCCGAGGAAGCGCGGCCGCCCGCCCACCATCGACAGCGACGCGGCGATGCAGACCGTCGTGGAGTTGTTCCGAGCGAAGGGGTTCTCAGCCGTATCGTTGGATGACTTGTCGGACGCGACAGGGCTCAGCCGACCAAGCCTCTACCGGTCTTTTGGCGACAAACTCTCAATGTACATTGGGTCTCTGGACGCCTTCGAAGCGCAAGTCGCTAGGACGGCGATCCCCGCCCTGCTGGAAGACTGCGATCTCCAGACGGCGTTGAGGAACTTCTATGATGAGATGCTGGCGATCTATTATCGCGACGACGGCGTCGCGGCGGGCTGCTTAATCTATGGGACAGCGCCAAGCAGCGCCGATATGCCGGACGTTAAATCGCATCTTCAGTCTTCAATCGAGCGGCTCGATGCGGCGATGCGCAGACGGATAAAGGAAGCGTTTCCGAAGGTTGGCGCCGAGCGTCTTGAGTTGGCGGTGAGCATTGCCTCGAACACGCTCATAGCGTTCTCGGCGCGCGCCAAATCCGGCGCGCTCCAAGCGGAGCTCTCGCTCATGGGCGCCCAGAGCGCAGATGCAATTGACGCGGTACTGAACGCTCGAAGATAAGCGCGTTCGATCAGCGGAACCGAGGGCGGGCCCTTACGCTTCTTCGCTTGCGGCGACGATGAAAACCATCATTGAGCGGATGTCTGAGACCAGAGGGCGCTGACCGCAGCGCAGCGCTCTAGTTCCGCGCTCAAGCGCGGCTGCCCGGCTTCACAGCCGGGATGGCCCGCAAAGTCTCTGGCGTTTCGTCCGGCGCATATGTTGGGATGGAGAGATCTGCGAGCGCCAACACGGGCGCGCCGACATTCGCTCCGCCGCCGGAGCGGTTGATGAGGCAGGCGAGCGCGAGGGGTTCGGCGCCGGCGGCCTCGACGGCCTTGACGCAGGCTCTGGCGGAGAGGCCGGTGGAGATGATGTCCTCGACAATCACGACGCGCTCGCCTGGTTTGAAGGCGTAACCGCGGCGGAGCGCGAAGCCCTCCCCGTCTCGCTCCAGGAAGAAGAAGCGAGCGCCGAGCGTTTTCGCTGTTTCATAGCCAAAGACGATGGCGCCGAGCGCGGGAGAGACGATGACGTCCGCGCCGCCCACCGCCGTTTCGATTTTGGCGGCGAGCGCCGCGCAGAGCCGGGCGCAGCGCTCTGGATACTGAGCGATCGCAGACTTGTTAAGGTAGGTGTCGCTGTGGCGGCCGGATGTGAGGATGAAATGCCCCCGCAAGAGCCCGCCAGCGGCCTCAAACTCGGCGAGCACATCGTCCGCCCTCATGGCCGTCTCCGACGGGTCGCCGCCCGGCCATCCGCCTGCGCCAAGGTCATGGCGCGCGCCCCTCCTCTGGGCGGTCGCGGGGGCGCTCGACGGAGATTACCTCCTCCGCCGCACGCAGACCCGCCATGATCTGGGCGAGGCGGCGGTCGTCCGCCACCTCCAAATCGACGGCGATTTCGAAGAAGTCGACCTCCCGGTCCGTAAAGCGCACGTTGGCGATGTTGGCGTCGTAGCCTGCGAAAAGCCCGGTGACCGCGCCGAGCACGCCGGGCTCATTCCGTACCGTGAGCACCAGGCGGCCGATGGCGTTGATGCGGGCGCACTCTTCCATGCGCCAACGCAAGTCGCGCCACAGATCTTGAGGCGGATCGCTGCGGGCCAGCGCTTCGCAATCGATGGTGTGGACTGCGACTTCGCCGTCCTCCCCCAAAACGCCGACGATGCGGTCGCCGGGGACCGGGCAGCAACAGGGCGCCATCGCCGCGCGCTCTCCCGGGCCGAGCCCCATCATAAAGAGGTCCGGCGCGACAGCCCCGATCGTCCCCTCAGGTCCGATGCACGCCTTGCGTTGGGGCGCCACGGGGCCTGTCGCGTCAATCCGCTCCCGCCCGGGATAAACGGCGTCCAACAGCTCTTCAACGGAAAGCGCGCCGCGCCCCACATGGTCGAACACGGCGGCCGCGTCCGGCAGGCGCAGTTTCGCCAATGCCTCGCCGATGGCTTTCTCAGTGAGCTGATAGCCTTCCCGTTCGAAAGCCGCCTCCGCCAGCTCCCGCCCGAGCTTGGCGTGTTCGCGCTGCTCAGAGCGCCGCAGCAGCCGCCGGATGGCTGAGCGCGCCTTGCCGGTGGCGACGATGGAGGCCCAATTCTCCGGCAAACGGCCTTGGCTGG
>JBCDJH010000269.1:0-3715 GCA_038747965.1 Pseudomonadota bacterium | reverse complement strand
GCGCGGCTTCGGAGATTTTCCTCAAAAAAGCGCGCGATCTCGTGCGCGACGCCGGCGGCGTCCTCATCCATGCCGACGTTACGTTGATATGCGAGCGCCCAAAAATCGGTCCGCACCGGGACGCTATGCGCGCCGCCCTCGGCGACATCTTATGCATCGCGCCGGCGCGGGTCAGCGTCAAAGCAACGACCACGGAGAAACTCGGCTTCACCGGCCGCAAGGAGGGCGTCGCCGCCCTCGCCGTGGCGACGGTGGCGTTGCCGGCGCCCAGCTCCGGCGCAGCGCCGTGAGCGAAGCGCTGTTCTCACCGTCCTTACGCGCCGCGGCCGAAGCGCTGCTCGCGGCCGCGCGGCGCAAGGGCCTTACCATCGCGACCGCGGAGTCGTGTACGGGCGGGCTCATCGCCGGCTTGCTGACGGACATCCCCGGCTCGTCAGACGTGGTCGATAGGGGCTTCGTCACCTATTCGAATAGAGCGAAGAGCGAAATGCTGGGCGTCGCGCCAGACACCCTCGCCCGCTTTGGCGCGGTGAGCGCCGAGACCGCGGCAGAAATGGCGGCGGGCGCGTTGGAGCGGGCCGGCGCCTCCCTCGCTGTCTCAGTCACCGGCGTCGCGGGGCCAGGCGGCGGCTCGCCGGAGAAGCCTGTTGGGCTCGTTTGGTTTGGCCTTGCGGCGGAAGGGCAGCCGCCCCGCGCCGAGCGCCAACTCTTCCCGGACGAGGGCCGCACCGCCATTCGCCTGGCGACCGTCGCCCACGCCGTGCATTTGCTCAGCGAGGCGGCGGGTTAGCCCGCGCCGATCGCGCCTTTTGGCGACAAGTTCTCCGGATAAAGAGCGTTGGCGCGCGTGACGAACGCCGTCACCAATTTATGGATGGCTTCGTCGAACACCTGGGAAATCGCCGCCTGAAGCAGCGGGTTTTTGAACTTGAAGTCGATATAAAAATCGACCGTGCAGCTCCCATCCGCCTCCTCCTCAAACCGCCAGCGGTTGGTGAGATAGCGAAACGGCCCGTCAATATAAGCGACGTCAATCGCCCGCTCCGGCTTGCGCACATCCACCTGGGTGGTGAACCGCTCCCGAAACACCTTGAACCGCACCATCATGTCAGCCACCCGCCGCCCGCGCCCATCCGACACATCGTCAGAGCGCAGCCGCATCCCCGTGCACCAGGGGATGAACACCGGATACGCCTCAATATCCGCGACAAGATCAAACATCTGCTCCGGCGTGTGAGGCACATGCTTGCGTTCGGTGTGGGTGGTCATGGGTTGCCTGCCATTCACTCGTATGGGCCTTACATTATCCAATTCGCCGCCATTTCAAGAATGTGAGCCAACCGCCTGTTTGGCCGCGGTCTTTAGAATTGTCACAAACATGCCTGTTTGGAATTCCCTCAAAAGTTGAGCTTCGCTAGCCGTTTCGTCATAAAATTGTCATCTCCACTTACTACCAATACGGGAAGTACTGGGGACGGGGCGTTACTTTCCATGGTCGGGGATTTATTTCCTCGGTGGCCTCTCTGTTGAATTCGCAGACTGATCACTGCGCCACTCGTGCGCGGCAGGAAGTCTGCGCGCCGTGCGGAGGTTTTTTCCGTGTCATCTTTGTTTGAGCGCGTGCGGCGTAGCCGCAGAAATGCGAGATCGGCGGAAGCGCCGGCTGAGCCTTCATTGCTTGCTGGCCCAAAAGGCGAAGAGAAGTCGCTCGAAGAAGCGGCTCTTAGGACGACGGCCCGTCCTTCAGAACGCCAAGCCACAAAGCGGTCGTTCGAAGACATCGACGTTGATGTGTCGCTCAGCGCTGTGGGCCGGAAACGGAACGGCGGCGATCTAGAAAAACAGATCGGCCGATGCGTCATATTCATATGTAAGGTATTGGCCGTTGTTTTTGTCATTGGGCTGATCGCCTACATTGGGAGCGTGGTTTCTCTGGTGCATCATTGCCATGCTTGTAAGAAACCACTCACATGGTTTCTGCATCCTGCTCCGGTGCACAAACCGCCGGTTCACCCGCCGCATCCGCCGAAGCACCCGCCGAAACCAAAGCATGATGGGCCGCCGAGCGACCCTGAAGACTATAGATTTGACGACGTATACTGCCATGCGCATAAGGATGAATGCGACCGAACAGAGTCAGCCAAGCAGCATGCGGCTATCGCTCGGTATTGGTTGAATCGCGGCGATGCGGAACTGTCGGTGGGCCGAATTGAGAAAGCGCGCTCGTTTTATTCGAAAGCGATTGACGCGGGCACTGAATATGGCGCTCCGGCCAGCACGATCGCCAGTCGGCGCTTATCAATCGCCACACTGCCTTGCGTTGAATCCACGCCAGGCGATCGCGCCCGAATTGGTCGCGACTATCACAAACTCCATGGCGACATCATTACGGTGCGGATGCGCCAGCAAGCGCTGAAAGCGTTGGGCCTCTACTCCGGCGATGTCGATGGTAAGTACGGGCCGAGCACATCCGCATCGGTTCGCGCGTTTCAGCGTGAACTCGGTTTTGACGAAAACAATGCGCTGACGCCGATCCAAACCGTGTTTCTCATCTGTTCGGCGGCGCACACCGCGCGGGATCGCAAGTCGCAAAACGTCCTCGGGATTATGCACGCGTTGGGCCTTGGCGTTTCTCAAAACACCGCCAGCGCAATTGACTGGTTCAGCGAGGCGGCCAACAGGGGCGACGGCGACGCCGCCTGGAACCTGGCCGTCTTGTTCGGAGCCGGCCTGGTCTATTCAAGTTTCTCCCTATGCGATGTGGTCGAGAGTCCCGAACGCGCGGACAGCTATCTGGAGCTTGCGGCGGCCGCTCATCATACCGACGCCATCATCGCCAAAACGCGATACCCGCATGACCCGCCGCACGTCAGGTGGGGGAAGCTCGCAGTCGACCTTAAGGCTGGGAAGGCTCTCAAGAAGGTCGGATCAGGATGCTGACGTCCAGCCTGTCAAAAAGGGCGTCGGCCCCAAATCGATGAAGGGAACGTTATAGATGCGCTATTTTTTGATCCTGGCTGCGTGCGCGGGATTGTCCGCTTGCATCTCAATCGGCAACGACAATCCGAACACCGAAACGGCGGCGATTTGCGATATCGCCGGGCTAGAGTCTCAGCTTGAGAGTTTTCGGGACGAATCCCGCGAAATCCGCGGCGCTGTCGGATACGGAAATACGAACTTTGGAGTGGCCGTGGGCGGCGAAGTCGACACGACGGACGTCCAACGCACTTACAAGCACCGTGACAAAATCCACAAGTTAGACGCCGCGCTTGACGCGCAGTACCGCACCACCATCGCCAGCTGCAAATCATATACGCGTTGCTTGGAGAAAAATCGCTACAAAGAACGTCGCTGCGCCCTAACGCTGGAGCGCTGGGAAGAGTCAGAAGAGAAATTTGGCGAACTGATGATCGCTCTACGCGAGCTAGAGCATAAAACCGCCCATGGCCCGGCGACCGTCTACAATCGCAACGTGAATGTGAATAACAGCAAGGGCGCTCGCCCCGGCGGTCATAAGCCAACGACACAGCACCACAAACCAGACGATTACGAGGAAGATCCCCACAAGGACGGAGAGCACTCAGCCTGCAGCCATGACTGCGATGTCGTGGGCCATGTGTTCACCAGCTGCTGCGCCAGGAAGCAGCCTCACTAGCGCGAATTGCAGGACAAGCAGCTCACCGGTTTCGCGTCCGCAATTCACGCAAACAACGGC
>JBCDJH010000268.1:0-3718 GCA_038747965.1 Pseudomonadota bacterium | reverse complement strand
GCGTGGAAGGCGCCGCCGAGCTGATAGCTCTCCAGTTTGGTCATGTTCACGCCGTTCGTCGCGAAGCCGCCCATCGCTTTGTAGAGCGCCGCTGGAATATTGCGAACGCGGAAGACGAGGCTGGTGATCGCGGGGCCGCCGCCGGGCTCCATATCGTCGGGGTCCGCCGCCATGACGAGGAACCGGGTGGTGTTGTGGCCCGCGTCTTCCACATCCGTTTCCAGAATTTCGAGGCCGTAGATTTCCGCTGCGAGCTTGGATGCGATGGCTGCCTCGCTCGGCCCGCCTTCTGCGGCGAGGCGCTTGGCGGCGCCTGCAGTGTCGGGCTCGACAATCGCGCGCAGCTTCCGCCGCCTTATCACGTTCCTGCATTGGCCGAGCGCCATGGCGTGGCTATGCACCGTCGCCAGGCTGTCAGCCGCAGCGCCGGGTCGGATGAGCAGTTGGTGATGCACGGGCAGAAACCGCTCTCCGACAATGAACAGGCCGGATTCGGGGAGCAGGTGATGGATATCAGCGACGCGGCCCGCCAGAGAGTTTTCGATGGGGATCATGGCGAGCGCGGCGCGGCGCGTTTTCACCGCTGTCAGCGCGTCTTCAAAGCTTGGCTGCGGCGCGGCGGTCATCTCGGGGAAGTACTCGGCGCACGCAAGGTGCGAAAAGGCGCCAGGCTCGCCCTGAAACGCGATTGCGCCGCCCGCTGGCGGCGTTTCGTCGGCTCGTTTTTTGGTTTCGTTCATATCCATCCGTCAGTTAATAGCGGCGTAGGGCCGTCGCCCGCCACAGCATAGCGTTCACGCGCGTTTTCGCCGCGTCATCAAGCAGTTGGCAAGCTGCGGCGGATGGACTTAGAACACGGGGCGAAAAGGCAAGCGCGCGGCCGGGCGAACGCCGTCAATCAGTGAGACCGTCATGGATTTCGAGACCAACAAAATACTGGCAGCCGTTTTCGCGACCTTGCTCCTGGCTTTGGGGCTGAAGGAGCTGTCCGCCGCCTTTTATCCCGACGGCGAGCTGGACGAGCCGGCCTATGTGATCGAAGTGCCGGACGCCGCTCCAGCTAAGGACGAGGCGGAGGCGCCTGTCGTCGCCGACCTAGGGACCTTGTTGGCCGAGGCGAGCGCCACAGCGGGCGAGCGGGTGGCGAAGAAATGCGTGTCTTGCCATTCCTTTGAGAAGGGCGGCGCCAATGGGACTGGGCCAAATCTCTGGGGCGCCATTGGCCGCACGCCGGGCTCGAAGGAGGGCTATACGCGATATTCCGGGGCCATTCAGGCGATCGGCGAGCCTTGGAGCTACGAGATGCTCAACGGCTTTTTGGAGAACCCAACCGACTACCTCCCCGGTACGAACATGCGGTATCAGGGCCTGAAGAAACCCGAAGATCGCGCAAAGCTCTTGGCCTATCTGCAAACCTTGAGCGACGCGCCAGTGCCTTTCCCGGAGCCGGCGGGCTGACCGGGCCGGGACGGAACACGCTCGCGTGTTGAGACGCGGACCTTCGCTGTGGTGGTGATGAACCGAAAGCTGGCGGTCGACAGAGCGGACGTCGTTATGGGCTCCGTTGCGGAGCGTTACCCCGATATTCTGGCGACCCAAGTTGAGGCCTTGCGAACCACCATCGCCAAAGCTGATTACGAGGCCGCGCGTCGCGGTATCCAAAATATTGTCGGAGAGGCGCCCGGCTTTGGCTGGCCTTCGGTGGGGACCATCGCGGCGATCATGCGTGAGGTCGCCGAGGAAGAGGTTTTCTCGCCAAAGTCGCAAATGGCGATAAAACTAGCGTTGGACGCGATCAAGCTGGTGATATCGGAGAATCATCGCGAACTGGACGAACCGAATGAAGAGCGGATCTCTCAGCTCAAACGGTTAATCGCTCGGCTCCGAGGCAACGCTTAGGACTTCGCGTCGATAATTGATTTATTCACACGACATTTTCGATCAGCCATCTTCAAGCCATTGTTTCTTCCCACAGTTTGAGCGCTAAACGTTGCGTTCTGGCTGGAGTAGAGATGCGCGATTCGTTTGATTTTTCCCAATGCCGCGTATTGATCGTGGAAGACAGCGACCTCATGCGGAGTCTGCTCCGAGACGTGCTGCACACCTTCGACTTCAAAACCGTAACCTCCGTTTCATCTGCAGAGGCCGCCCTCACGCTTCTGGAGTCCCATCGATACGACGTCATTTTGACGGACTGGTTGTTGACGGGATCAACCGGGCTCGATCTCGTCAAATCAATTCGCCAGCATGGAGAGGAGCCGGCCCGTCGCACGCCAATACTCATGTGCACGGCTTATACCGATAGAGCGCGTCTGTTCGCGGCGCGCGACGCCGGCGTGAACGAGATCCTAGCCAAACCCATTACGCCGACCCGGCTCTATGACTCTCTCGGGCAGGCGATTTATCGCCACAGGGATTTCATTGATGAGGCCGCCTACATTGGCCCAGATCGGCGGCGCCGGCAGATTCCGATAGACTTCGCCGACAGGCGAGGATCATTTGACTTAGATTAATGCGCCCGGGGCGGTGCGCCCGCGTTTAGAGCCGTTTGCGTGAATTGCGGATGCGAAACCGTTGAGCCACTTGTCCTGCAATTCTCTCTAGCCCGAACGGCCCTGAAAGGCTTTACAGCCGCCTTTTCGCCCGCCCATGCCCGTCTTGCGCGCTTTCCACCCCGCGGTCCACAAATCGCCGCCCTCGGTTCCATGGATATTGCGACACCGCAAGAAGCCACTGCGATACGCAGGCGAGGTGACCGCTTCCCGGGACGAGATCTTGTACGCCGCGTCAAAGCATCCGCAGGGCGTCGCCAGTTGGCCGTTCCCGAGATTGGAAGCCGTGACGATGGGCGCGTCCGATCCCTTGCCGACATTGGCCAAGCCATCATTCTTCAGCGCGATAAACGCGCCGACGGCGAACAACGTCGCCACAATCAAAAGGCCGAATATACGCTCTACGGTACCCATGTTCTCGACGCCCCCGAAGCCCTCATTAAGGTTAATATAGCTCGTTCGATCTGCCGCGTCATCTCTCCTCATGCGCGACGCCCGAGGCGAAAGTGTGGCCGGTCTCTCTCCCCCTCGTCCTGCGGCCGCTCCAAGCCCCCTCCGTCAGCTGGCTCTTAGCCAAAAGCCCGGCTGTTAGCCAAAAGGATGACTTGAGCGCCTCAGGGGCGCGGCCGATAGTGGCCGCCGCAACAGGCGCAAGCCGGCGGCCGCGCTCTCCCTGAAGCCCCGCCGCGGACGCAAAAAATGAGAGGAAACGCGATGGAACGCCATCTCTATCCGGCGCCGGCCAATTTCGGCGCCCATTCGGACGCCGCTGAGTATGACGTTATGTATCGCGCCTCGACCCAGGACGCCGACGCGTTTTGGGCCGCCGAAGGCAAGCGCATCAGCTGGATCAAGCCGTTCACCCAGGTGAAGGACGTCTCTTACGACGCGGCCGATCTGCATATCCGTTGGTTTTATGACGGCACGCTCAACGCCTGCGCCAACTGCCTGGATCGCCACTTGCCCCAGAAGGCGAACGATGTCGCCATCATCTGGGAGAGCGACGAGCCCGGCGATCACAAATCCATCACCTATGGCGAAGTCTTCGACGAAGTCTGCCGAATGGCCAACGCCTTGAAAGCGCGCGGCGTCGGCAAGGGCGACCGTGTGACGATTTACATGCCGATGATCCCGGAGGCCGCCTACGCGATGCTCGCCTGCGCCCG
>JBCDJH010000267.1:0-3753 GCA_038747965.1 Pseudomonadota bacterium | reverse complement strand
CGGCTACCGAACCACAGCGCGCCGCATGACTCTGGAGGCGGTGGACGACCGACTGCGTCCATGCCTGTTCGCCTTGGAAGGGGATGGTCGGACCGGGGTTCTCGTCGGGCGTACGGAGGCGGGACCCTACGCCTACATCGATGGTGAGTACCGTCCCTTAACGGAGGAAGAGGCGCGCGCGCCCGCCTCAGTTTACTTCGTCGCTCGAATGGCGGCTGAGACAGGCGAACGGCAAGCCGGTTTGGAAAAGTGGTTCTGGGCTATGATCGGTCGTTTCAGATCCAGCGTCCGCCAGTTATGCCTTATCTCGTTGGTACTTAATATTTTGGCAATCGTCACGCCGCTCTTTGTCATGACGGTTTACGACAAGATGATTGGTCAACGCAGCCTGACGGGACTCGCCATGCTGGCGGCGGGGGCCGTCTTCGCTTTGACGATAGAAGCTGGCCTTCGCGTCCTTAAGGCGCGTTTGCTCAGCAACATTGCGGGGCGTGTCGATTTCCTCCTTGGCGTTTCGACATTTCAGAAGCTCTTAAAGCTGCCTCTGTCCTATACGGAACGCTCGGCCGTCGGGTCGCAGATCTCAAGACTCAAAGAGTTTGAGGGGCTTCGTGACTTCTTCACCGGCCCCGCCGCCAGCGCGGCGACGGAGCTGCCGTTTGTCCTTATCATGGTGGGCTTGATCGCCATCCTGGCGGGGCCCCTCGCGCTTGTGCCGCTTGTCGCCATCCTCGCTTACGCGCTTATTGGCGGCCTGTGGGTTCGCCGTTCGAAGGAAGTGGAGACTGACGCGGCGAGAGCTGGCGCGCGCCACCAGGAGATGGTGGCTGAAGTTCTGGGAGGGCTACGGACGATAAAAAACTGTTCAGCTGAGGCGGGATGGTTTGAACGGTTGCGGGGCGCCTCGGCCATTGCTGCGCAGACGGCCAAACGCGCGCAGGTGAGCGGCGCTGTGACCGACGCTTTCTCACAGGCTGTGATGAGTTTGTCGGCCATGTCTATCCTCGCGCTGGGCGCGCTGCTCGTTATGCAAGACGCCATCACCATCGGCGCGCTGATCGCCACCATGGCCCTGACTTGGCGGATATTGGGCCCCATACAAAGCGCGTTCCTCGCAGGCGGGCGGTTGACGCAGATCCGCGGCTCCATCCGCCAGATCAACCGTCTGATGGCCCTGCGTGAGGAGCCCGCCCAATTGAAGTCCGGGCTGCTGCAGCCGGCGTTTCAAGGCAAGCTGGAGTTCCGCCGGGTGAGTTTTCGGTATTCGAAAGCGGCGGATCCGGCCCTCGCTGGCGTCTCGCTCAGCGTGTCCCCCGGTGAAGCCCTGGCGATCGCCGGCGCTTGCGGGTCCGGCAAGACCACGCTGCTCAAGCTGATGATGCGCCTTTATGCGCCTCAAGCGGGGTCAATCCTGCTCGACGGCGTGGATCTGCGGCAAATCAATCGCGCCGATCTGCACCAGCACATTGTCTATGTTCCGCAAACGACGGACTTGTTCTACGGGTCGGTGGCGCAAAACCTCACGTTGGCCGAGCCCAGTGCGGCGCGCGCCGATTTAGAGGCTGTCGCCGAACGCGTTGGCATCCTCGATGTCATCCAAGACTTGCCCGACGGTTTCGACACCCGGCTTGGGGACCGCCGCACCGAGGCGCTGCCGAAAGGTTTCGTGCGCCGGCTTGGGCTCGCTCGGGCGTTGCTGAGCCCGGCTCGCATCGTCCTCTTCGACGAGCCGGAGCAGAATCTTGATGCGGCTGGCGATGAGCTTGTCCTCAGTTTAATGAAGGAGTTTCGCGGAGTGCGTACACAGATTTGTGTTACGCATCGGCCCAGCTATATTCGGGCCGCCGACCGAGCTGTCTTCATGCGTCGAGGAATGATTGAAGCGATCGACACGCCGGACGCTATCGTCGCCGCCCTGTGCGCGGCCGCCGAGGGAGATACGCGATGACCAATGATCGGGCTGCGGCCATTGTCGACCAGATGAAGCTCTTGACCGAGCCTAAGAGCGACAGCTTGATGCAGGCGATCGAGCTGGAGGAAACGCCGCCGCCGATGGTTCTCTCCGCGCTCGTCGGTCTCATCTGTGTTTTGATTGTCGGCTTTGTGCTGTGGGCGGGCGTCACGCGCGTCGAGGAACTCACCCGGTCTCACGGCGCGGTCATGCCGTCGGGCGATGTGATCGCGGTGAGCCATTTGGAGGGCGGCCTTGTTTCGCAGATCTTGGTCCAGGAGGGCGAGGAGGTGCGACAGGGCCAGGCGTTGATCCAACTTGCGCCTATCTCAACGGAAGCCATGATCGCTCAACTGGAGGAGCGCCGCGCCACCCTTGTGTTGTCGGTGGAGCGTTATGAAGCGGTGGCCGACGGCCGAGCGCTCAAGTTTGACGCAGTACTCGAAGGACGCGAGGAGATAAAGCGCGAGCAGGAAATGCTGTACGCCCCTCAATTGGGCGCAATCGAGAAGCGTCGCAGCATTCTCGAGAAACAGTTGGAACAACAAAGATCCGAACAGGAGCGCCTTCAGAACCAGCTTGTCGCCCTGCAGGACCGAGCGGCTCTGGCGCTTGATGAAGCGCGTTTGCGGAAAAGGCTGTTCGACGACGGCTTGACCACGCGCGACCGTTACTACGCAGCCCAGCGCGAGGCGAAGGATCTTGAGCAAGAGGTGGCCGATTACCGCGATCAACTGGCCGCCTCAAAGATCCAGGTGCTCGAACTTGAAGAGACGGTGGGCGAGTTCGACCGGAAGACCCAAACCGAGTTGCGCCAGACGAAAGCCGACCTTGACCTTGAACTGGCTGAGGTCGAACAGCGGCTATCCGACGTGGGCGGACGGGCGGATCGGCTGACGCTGACGGCGCCGGCCGACGGGATCGTTAAAGGGCTGCAGGTCAACGCTGTGAACGCCGTCGTCCAGTCGGGCGCCCAGTTGCTTGAGATCGTGCCGATCGCCGAACGTATGGTTGTCAGCGCGCAAGTCAGCCCGTCCGACATCGGCCGCGTCCAGGTGGGACAACAAGCCAGTGTCAAGGTCGCCGCCTATGATGCGGCGTCGTTCGGCGCGTTGGACGGTGTTGTGGAGCTCGTGTCTGCCTCGACATTTCAAGATGAACGCGGCGACACGTTCTACAGGGCCGTGATCGCGCTCGACAAAGCGTATTTCGGAGAAGATCCGAAACGTAACCGCGTGTTGCCCGGCATGAGCGTTGAGGCCGATATCAAGAACGGCCGAAAATCAATTCTCACCTATCTCCTGAAACCGGTGAGCCGCGGCTGGAGCAACGCTTTTCACGAGGCGTGACCGCGCGCGCTTGGCATGGGCGTCAGCCGCCTGCCGCCGGCCTCGATTAGAGCGAATTGGCGTGAAAGTGGCTCACGGGTTTCGCGTCCGCAATTCGCGTAATCGAAGACTGAAAGCCGTTCGCGCTCCCGATCGGCGCAACGGGCTGGGGCCGAGGCGCTGAGCGGCGCCGCCGTTTGGAACAGGACGGGAACGCGGCGCGTTCGCCCGTCGGCTCCCTGCAGCTCCGCCCCGCTTTTTGGTTGATCGCGCTCCCCGGATTGACTAATCAACCCAATCTGGTGGCCACGTGGCGGAGTGGTGACGCAGCGGATTGCAAATCCGTGTACCCCGGTTCGATTCCGGGCGTGGCCTCCAAGACCCTCCTCTCATGATTTAAAGCAAGATCTTTTCAACATTTTCGCCCGAAGATAATGCTGGGCCTTGGCAGGCCCACCCTTTTTTGCTATCTCG
>JBCDJH010000266.1:0-3762 GCA_038747965.1 Pseudomonadota bacterium | reverse complement strand
CGTCCCCGAGCGGGATGGGCGGCGCCGGCGCGCATGAAGTCTGGGTTCTCGATAACTTCGAACAAGACCCCTTTGCGAAATGCGCGATGATCGACACGGCAGAGAACGTCGCAGCTGAATTTGATGTCACGCGATCAGAACTTGATGACGTCGTCTTGCGACGTTACGAGCAGTACCAGGACGCTTTATCGAAGGACTCAGCGTTCCAAAAACGTTTTATGGCGGCGCCTTTGGAGCTGACGAACAAGAAGGGCCGCGTGACAGCCCGAGCCGAGGGTGATGAGGGCATCCGCCCTGTGACGCGCGAGGGGCTTGAGGCGCTCAAGCCTGTCCGGCCCGAAGGCGTTGTGACCTATGGCGGCCAGACCCACCCTGCCGACGGGGCTGCGGGCCTGATTGTCACAAACGCCGAGATGGCCGACGAATTCTCGCAGGATACAAACATAGCGATACGAGTTGTGTCGTTCGGCCAACACCGTGAGCGCGTCGGCTATATGCCGGCGGCGCCGATTGGCGCATCCCAAAAAGCGCTTGATGCGGCGGGCCTAAAGATCGAACAGATCTCCGCTATCAAGTCACACAATCCGTTCGCCGTGAATGACGTCGCCTTTGCGCGCGCGTTCGACTTGGACGTCATGACCATGAACAATTACGGCTGTTCGTTAATCTGGGGGCATCCCCAGGGTCCAACCGGCCTTCGCGCCATCATTGAACTGATTGAAGAGCTCGTGCTTCTCGGCGGCGGATACGGATTATTTCAAGGCTGCGCCGCCGGGGACAGCGCGATGGCCGTCATCATTCGCGTCGGTTAGGCGGGACGCCGCGCCAAACGGAGACGGCATGCAGCACGTTTCGCTGACTGACAAATACGAGTTGAGCAGCGGCCGCGTCTACCTTAACGGCATGCAGGCCCTTGTCCGCATGCTCTTCACGCAAGCGGAACTCGACGCTCGCGCCGGCCTTCGGACAGCGGGTTTTGTATCCGGCTATCGCGGCTCACCCGTTGGCGGTTTTGACAAGACACTCTGGGCCGAAAAACGACGCCTTGAGGCGCTCAACATCATCTTTCAGCCTGGTTTGAACGAGGATCTTGCGGCGACGGCCATCTGGGGCAGCCAGCTTGCCGGTGTCGACCAGCAGTCCACTGTTCAGGGCGCCTATGGTCTCTGGTATGGCAAAGGACCAGGCGTCGATAGATCGATGGACGCCCTCAAACACGCCAACGCCGCCGGCGTCAGTCGATATGGCGGGGTCGTCGCCGTCGCAGGCGACGATCACGGCGCCTTTTCGTCCAGCCTCGCCCATCAGTCCGATCACATGTTTATCGGGGCGGCGATCCCAATCTTGTATCCCGCCACCCTCCAGGATGTTGTTGATTTCGGCGTCTATGGATGGGCCATGTCGCGGTTCACTGGTTGTTGGATTGGGCTGAAACTCGTCTCGGAAGTGGCGGAAACCTCTCGCGTCATTGAGGTGAGCCCGGATCGACACGTCTTTGCATCGCCGAGCCCCGCCCCCGATGTCCAAATCCGTTGGCCGGATCCGCCGCTCGGGATGGAGCAGCGGCTCCTGCAAACGCGTCTGCCAGCGGTCGCGGCTTTTTCCAACGCGAACCCCATAGACAAGATTGAATGGAAAACGCCTTCGAGCGAGCTTGGCGTCATTGCGGCGGGCAAGACCTATCTGGACGTTCGCGAAGCATTGAACCTCCTTGGAATTGGCGAACGGCAAGCGCGTCGGTTGGGACTAGCGATCTACAAGCCCGGGCTCATTTGGCCCCTCAACACATCAAAGCTTCACGACTTCACGTCGGGTCTGCGCGCGCTCTATGTCATTGAGGAGAAGCGCCCCGTTCTATGGGACCAAGTCATCACCAGCCTGTATGGCCGGGCCGGCGCGCCAGACGTGGTGGGCGCTGCATCAGCCGGTGGACCATGGGCGACGCCGGACTGCGGCGTTTTGAACCCAACGACGCTGGCGCAGCAGATCGGCCGATGGCTTCTCTCACACGCGCCCGACCAGGAGGAACTGCGCCGCCGTTTGGCGGATATCGCCACACGAACGGCCGGCCCCGCTCAGGACGAGACGCCACCGCCCCCTCGGCTGCCATTCTATTGCGCCGGATGCCCCCACAATACAGGAACCAGTGTGCCGGAAGGCGCGACGGCCATGGCGGGAATCGGCTGCCACGGGATGGCTGCGTGGATCCCGAGCCGCAACATAGAATCCATGACGCATATGGGCGGCGAAGGTATGCATTGGCTGGGCCGCGCGCCCTTCACCGAAAAGCGGCATATCTTCCAGAACGTCGGTGACGGAACCTACGCGCACTCCGCATCTCTGAACATTCGCGCCGCCGTCGCCGCTGGCGCCAACATTACATTCAAGATTCTCTATAACGAGGCCGTGGCGATGACGGGCGGACAGCCCGTCGAAGCTGGCTTGAGCGTTGCCCAAATATGTGAACTGGTTCAGGCCGAGGACGTTGCGAAAGTTTGTGTCGTCACCGACGATATGGAGCGATTCCGCGATGGTTTGCCAGCTGGCGTAAGGCTCGCCCCCAGAACCGAACTCGAGATCATCCAGCGGGACCTACAAGAGACGCAGGGCGTCTCCGTTCTTGTTTATGCGCAAGGGTGCGCCGCAGAAAAGCGGAGAAAGCGCAAGAGAGGCCTCGTTGAAGACCCCGCAGTCCGGGTCATGATCAATGAAATGGTGTGTGAGGGATGCGGCGATTGCGGCAGAAAGTCGAACTGCGTGGCCATCCAACCGCTGGAGACAGAATACGGAAGAAAACGCACGATCAACCAATCAGCTTGCAACAAGGACGTTTCTTGCGTTCGCGGTTTCTGCCCGAGCTTCATCACAATTGAAGGCGGCGTCTACACACCGGCCCGCCAAGCGCTGGACGAAAGCTGGCGCAGCGGCTTGCCACTCCCAGCATCGCTAGATCTCAGGGGCGTCGCAAACATCGCGATGGCCGGCGTTGGTGGGACTGGCGTTGTAACCGTCGCCGCTATAGTTGGAATGGCGGCTCACATCTCCGGCTATTACGCAAGCGTCCTCGACGTCACTGGGCTTGCCCAAAAAAATGGCGCGGTCTTTAGCCATATTCGGTTCGGCGCCGACAAGAGCGCGCTGATGAGCGCGCGCATCCCAGCAGGCGCAGCGGACGTGATCCTCGGCTTTGATCTTGTCGCCGCAGCTGGCGAAGCGGGTGTGGGCATCATGCACCGCAGCCGAACGAAGTGCTTTGTGAACGCCCTTTTCACTCCCTCCGCCGACTTTATAAGTGATGCGGATGGAGACTTTCGACTTGAGAGTATGCGCAAACGTCTGGATATGCGCTCATCCGAACTATTATTGATTGACGCTGGAGCGATCGCGGAGCGGACGCTCGGCGACGCCATATTCGCAAACCTTGTGCTGCTCGGAGCTGCTTGGCAATCAGGGGCTGTACCGCTGAGCCTGGACGCGCTGGACGCGGCCATCCAGCTTAATGGGGCGTCCGTAGACAAATCACGCCTCGCCTTCGATCTTGGCCGGTTAGCGATCACCGATAGTGAGAGACTATTGGCTATGATCGGTGCGTCCCTACCCAGCGAGACCAATCCGCAGGCCATCGATCTCATCGAAAGAAGGGCAGCGTACTTGAAGGACTACCAGAATAAAGCCTACGCAGACGACTACCGAACCATGGTGAACCTTGTCCAAGAAGCCGACAAGCGGTTCCCTGAGCGCGGCCAAGCCCTAACCCAATCG
>JBCDJH010000265.1:0-3813 GCA_038747965.1 Pseudomonadota bacterium | reverse complement strand
GTTCGTGGTGCTCGGGATGATGGCCTATTACGGCAATTGGACGACCCCGGCCTTCGTCTATCTGGCCCTTCACGGGACCTACGGGATGCTGTGGCTCATTAAGGAGGCCACCTTTCGGGACAAATCCTTCGAGGCCCCGATCGGCCCGATTGTCGGCTTCTTTTCGCTGTTCCTGTTGCTCGCGTCCTATTGGGTCGCGCCGTGGTTGCTCATTTCGCAGCATCTAACGCCGCCACCCTGGCTCATCGGCCTTGCGATTTCCGTGAATATCTTCGGCATCTTTTACCACTTCGCGTCGGACGCCTATAAGCACGCGACGCTCAGTTTGAAGAAGGGCCTCATCACCACTCAACTGTTCGCTAAGTCGCGCAACCCCAACTACTACGGCGAAATGCTGATTTACGCCGGCTGGTCGATGCTCGCCATGTCGTGGATCCCGTTCGCGATTCTGGGGTTCTGGTGGGCTCTGTTCGTCGCTTACGCATTGCGGAAGGACCGATCCCTAAAGCGCCATCCGGGCTTCCGCGAGTGGAAGAAGCAGGCCTGGCTTATCATTCCGAACCCGTTTCCCTCGCGGCGATCGGGTTCCGACACGCCGCATTAGCCGGTCTGCGGCGAAACGCGCCAGCGCCGCCGTGCCGGTTACCTTGGTCTGGGCCTGAGCCCGTTAACTACGACTTAAGCCTGCGCAGCCTATAGCTCTATTCATCAGTTCATGGACTCATGAGATAGGCGAGCGGTATGGCGATCGACGCGTTGAAATCGATGGGCGGCGAGTTGGAAATGCTGCGGAACGAACTCAACCGGGTGGCCGCGGTCGCCGCGGAAATCGAGGCGATCGCAAAGCAGACGAACCTGCTCGCGCTTAACGCCACCATCGAGGCCGCGCGCGCAGGCGAAGCTGGAAAAGGCTTCGCCGTCGTCGCCAGCGAGGTGAAGGTCCTCTCCGGGCAAACCTCCAAAGCGACCGAACAAATCGCGCAAACGCTGCAAGCGCTTACGGTTCACACGGACAAAATTGACCAGCTGAACCAACAAGCGACCCAAAGCGTGGGCGCCGAGGACGGCGACCAATACGGCCTCGCCGCCGCGAGCTAGTAGCCTTCAGAGCTTAAGAACACCGTTGGCTTCGACGGCCGCGCCCATTGGCCGGAACCGAGAGCGTTGAAGCGTCACACTTAGCCCCCCATTGCCGACCGGAAACAGACGCAAGCGCCCGTTCATGCGGGACTGCTTCAGTGTACGGTTCCGCTCCCCACGAGAGCCGGATCGCCCTCAAGCCCCAAGCAATCGATCACCCAGATCCGCAGCGCGCGCCAGGCGTCCGCGCGCCATCGCTCACCCTGGGCGTCGAGTTCATCAATGGCGCAATCCGCCCAATAGACGGCGTCGTCGCCATGGCGTCGGACCATGAGTTCTGCGATGGCTTTGTAGTCTTGCTCGGTGAGACGAGAATGGCGTTGCATGGGCGGTTCTCCTGTCCCGCCTCCCATCGCAAGGCCCAGGCCAGCCCCGCCGCCCTCTAACCCACTGATTTTTCAAGACTTCTTTCCAGACCCACCCGGCTGAATCCGCGCACCGGCAAAATGCGCCGGGCGCCAACGGACTGGCGAAGCCCAACCGCCCCCCCCCCCTAGAGGCGTCGCTTAAATCCGCAAATCCCCCGTGACGATCGCTTGGTAGAGTTCAGCTGTGAGCGGCACATAGGCCTTGGCTTCTGGATGATCGAAGTAGAGGCGGTCCTCGATTTGGTTGGGATCAAAGCCCTCTTTCACCAAATCGCCCTTTACCTGCTTGAACGTCGAGGTGGAGGCGAGCTCCGCCTGCATACGCAGAAAGAGAGGGCGCGCGTATTTCGGCAGCTCGGCCTCGGCTTGGGCGTGCAGGGCGTCTAAGGAAAACCCTTCGTCGCTGACGACAGCAGCCATCCCAGCGCGGCCATTGTGCCCCGGCGCCTGCACCCCATAAACGTTGATTTCCCGCACGCCATCGACGGACGAGAGCGCCTGAGAGACTTCGGCCGTCGACACGTTCTCGCCTTTCCAGCGGAAGGTGTCGCCGATGCGATCGACAAAGTAAAAGTATCCGAGCGCATCGCGCCGCATGAGATCGCCCGTGCGGAACCACGCATCGTCCTCTTGAAAGACGCCGCGCAGCACTTTTTTCTCGGTTGACTCTTTATCTGTATACCCATCAAACCGTTTACGGGCGCTTTTGGTGTCGATTTTGCCGATGGCCTCTCCGGCCTCGCCGATGGCGCACTCGACGCACTTGCCATCCGGTCCGCGAACGGGCTGTTCAGTCTTGGGGTCGAATTTGACGAGCTTTAATCCGAAGACAGGCTGCGCGTAGGGCGGCACCCGTCCGATGGCGCCGGGCTTGCCATCATAGTTGATGATCGTGATGTTGCCTTCGGTGGAGCCGTAATACTCCCGGATCTGCGGAATTTTGAAGCGGCTCTCGAAAGCGTCCCAGACATCCGGCCGCAAACCATTGCCGATGGCGACGCGCAATTTGTGACGACGCTCAGCGTCAGTCGGCTGGCTGTTGACAAGGTAGCGGCACAGCTCGCCGACATATTGGAAGATGGTCGCCCCATAGCGGTCACAGTCAGCCCAAAAGCCGTGGGCGGAGAAATGCTCCCGCGTAGCGAAGGCGGCGCCGGCCGTAAGAGCGATGCCAGGGGCCATAATGCCGCCAACTGTGTGATAGAGCGGCAAGGGCGAATACACCACGTCGTCGGGGCGCGAGCGAGCGATCGCCGCGAAAGCGCGCATGATCGTCAGCACACGCGCGGCTGATAAGCGCGCCGCCTTCGGCAAGCCCGTGGTGCCGCTCGTATAGATCAAGAACGCGACGTCGCGCCCCTCCAGGCTCGCCCGCACGTCCGGATCCGGCCGCTCGGCCGATTGCCCGGCGAGCGCCGCGTCGAGATCGTTCGACCCCGCGGGCCGGTCGTGCGCCTCTGTCTTCAGCGCGCCCTCGCCGTCC
The DNA here is from genome assembly GCA_038747965.1 of Pseudomonadota bacterium. Classification (GTDB taxonomy): domain Bacteria; phylum Pseudomonadota; class Alphaproteobacteria; order Caulobacterales; family Parvularculaceae; genus JBCDJH01. The sequence continues at coordinate 822 of JBCDJH010000265.1, read as the reverse complement.
CCCGCGAACCATAAGGCCGACGGGTCTGGCCCATCGGGCGCCAGCGCAGCGAGGGGCCCAGCCAGCTCTTCGCCCGCGACAACCGCTTTCGCGCCGGCCGCATTGAGCGAGTGGGCGAGCGCGCGGCCGGTGAGATTCGCATTCACCAGCGCCGCCGCGACGCCGGCCTTGGCGAGGCCGAACCAGGCGCAGAGATACTCGGGACGGTTTTGCATGGCCAGCGCGACCACGTCGCCCGCGCCAAGCCCTTGCGCCAGCGCCCAATGGGCGTAGCGGTTAGCGCGCGCGTCCCAGTCCCCGTAAGTCAGGCGGTTGTCGTGAAATAAAAGCGCCGGGCGGTTCCGGTGGGCGTCGACGGACTGCTCAAGCGCGCTCGCCACGCTGATTTTGGCGTCTGGCGTGACGCCCGAAATGCGCAAAAGCGTGCGTCCAAGCCCGGATACAAAGGCGTATTCTCGTTTTAGCGTTGATAGCACCGCAGAGCTGGTCCTCGTTTTGGGGGCGGGCGCGCGCAAAATGCCGCGCAGGCGGCCATTATGCTGTCCATATAGGGATCGAAGCGGGCGAGCGAAGATGACGGCGAAACGATTCGATTGGCGTGGGCATCGGTGCCCTCTGCCGGTGATCAAAACCGAGACGGCGCTGCGAGGCCTCGCGCCCGGCGACAGCATCCTCGTGGCTGTCGACGATCCCTTGGCTGAAATCGACCTGCCCCACTATTGCCGCGCGGCCGGCCACGACATTGAGCGAATTGAAGATTTTGACGGCGCCCCACAATTTCGCGTGACGTGCAAACGCGCGTCGCCCGACACGCGGTGAGCG
>JBCDJH010000264.1:0-3839 GCA_038747965.1 Pseudomonadota bacterium | reverse complement strand
CTGACGCCGGTCAAACGGGTCGTCGATTACAACGTCAAAGTACGGGTCAAACCCGACAATAGCGGCGTCGATCTGGCCAACGTGAAAATGTCGATGAACCCCTTCGACGAAATTGCGGTCGAGGAGGCCGTTCGTTTGAAGGAGGCTGGCTCCGCGACGGAGGTGGTCGCCATCTCTATCGGGCCAGAGAAGGCGCAAGACCAGATCCGCCAGGCGCTGGCCATGGGTGCGGACCGCGGCATCCTTGTGAAGACGGACGCAGCCGTTGAGCCGCTGTCCGTCGCCAAGGTCCTCAAAGCCATCGCCGCCGAGGAACAGCCGGATATCATCCTGCTCGGCAAACAAGCGATTGACGATGATTGCAATCAGACCGGCCAAATGCTCGCCGCCCTCTTGGGCTGGGCGCAAGGCACCTTCGCGTCCAAGCTGGAAGTCGCCGACGGCAAACTTTCGGTGACGCGGGAAGTGGATGGCGGGCTGCAAACCCTGTCCCTCAAATTGCCGGCGATTGTCACCACGGATTTGCGTCTCAACGAGCCGCGCTACGCCTCGCTCCCCAACATTATGAAGGCCAAGAAGAAGCCTTTGGATGTCAAAGCGATTGAGGATTACGGCGTCGACGCCGCCCCGCGGCTTGAGGTTCTGCATGTGGCGGAGCCCGAGAAACGCGAAGCGGGCGTCAAAGTCGGCTCCGTGGAGGAGCTTGTGGACAAACTGAAAAACGAAGCAGGAGTGATCTAATGGCGAACCTTGTTTTAGCGGATCACGATAATGCGGCGCTCGGCGACGCGACCCACAAAACCGTAACGGCGGCGGCCGCCCTGGGTGGCGACGTCGACATTCTTGTCGCCGGAACGAATTGCGCCGGCGTCGGCGAGGCTGCGGCGAAAATCGCAGGTGTTCGGAAAGTCGTCGTTGCCGACGACGCGCGCTTTGAAAGAATGCTCGCTGAGGAGACCGCGGCGCTGATCCTGTCCATGGCCGACGGCTATGACGCGATCCTGTCGCCCGCCACCACGGATGGCAAAAACATCCTGCCCCGCGTCGCCGCCACGCTCGACGTCATGCAGATTTCCGAAATCGTCTCCGTGGAAGCGCCGGACACGTTCGTGCGGCCAATCTACGCAGGCAACGCCATGCAGACGGTGAAGTCGAGCGACGCCAAGAAAGTCATCACCGTCCGCCCGACGAGCTTTCAGGCGGCGGAAGAAACGGGGTCGGCGGCCGTCGAAGCGGCGAGCCTTCCCGATGCGTCAGCCGTGTCGGAGTTCGTGTCCGAAGCGCTCACCGAATCGGACCGGCCGGAGCTCACGGCCGCTAAGATTATCGTCTCCGGCGGGCGCGGCATGCAATCCGGCGAGAATTTCACATTGCTTGAAAAAGTGGCGGATAAGCTGGGCGCAGCTATCGGCGCAAGCCGCGCGGCGGTGGACGCTGGCTATGTTCCAAACGACTACCAAGTGGGACAAACAGGCAAAGTCGTCGCTCCAGAGCTATACGTCGCGGTGGGCATTTCGGGCGCCATCCAGCATCTCGCCGGCATGAAAGACTCCAAGGTGATCGTCGCCATCAACAAGGACGAAGAGGCCCCGATCTTCCAAGTCGCGGACTATGGGTTGGTCGCCGACCTATTCACTGCACTGCCGGAATTGGAGACTGAACTCGCCAAAGTCGCCTCCTAACGCCGAGGCCGCTGCAGCGCGCCTTATTGTGGAGTTCAAATAAACCTGCCTATGATGCTGCAAGTGCGAACGTCGAATTCGCAAGGGAGCGTCATCATGGGCGGAATTCACCAGGTCGCCATCATCGGCGCCGGCCAAATGGGCGCGGGCATTGCCCATGTCTGCGCCCTCGCTGGTTTTGGCGTCCTCATCAACGATGTCGACGAGGAACGGATCAGGGCGGCCTTGCTCAGCATCGAGCGCGGCATGGCCCGCCAAGCCGCCAAAGGTAAAATCAGCGAGGCGGACCTTTCGGCCGCCACGGGCCGACTGGCCGCAGCGCCCAGTTTTGACGATTTCGGCGACGTTGACCTCGTTATCGAGGCCGTCAGTGAAGTTGAGGAGATCAAGCGCAGCATCTTCACGGCGCTTTGCCCGAAGCTGAAGACGGACTGCATTGTCGCTTCGAACACCTCGTCGCTGTCGATCACCCGCCTGGGCGCAACGACGGATCGGCCGGAGAAATTCATCGGCCTGCACTTCATGAACCCAGCGCCGGTGATGCAGCTGGTGGAGATCATTCGCGGCATCGCCACGGACCAGCCGACCTTCGACACGGCGAAAGACTTCGTGTTGCGCCTCGGCAAAACGGTGGCGATGGCGGAAGACTTCCCAGCCTTCATCGTCAATCGCATCCTGCTGCCGATGATCAATGAAGCGGTCTACACGCTCTATGAGGGCGTCGGCACCGTGGAAGCGATCGACACAGCGCTGAAACTCGGCGCGAACCATCCCATGGGGCCGCTGGAGCTGGCGGACTTCATTGGGCTCGACACCTGCTTGTCCATCATGCAGGTGCTGAAGGACGGCCTCGCCGACACCAAGTACCGCCCCTGCCCGCTTCTGGTGAAGTATGTGGAAGCCGGGTGGCTCGGCCGCAAATCGGGCCGCGGTTTCTATGATTATCGGGGCGAGACGCCGACCCCGACGCGCTAGAGCTATTCCTGCTCCGGCAGTACCGAGGCGATGAGGGTTTTCGCTTCCGGAGTGTCCCAATCGGCGATGCCGGTGACGCGCCCCACCTCTCGGCCGCGCGGATCAAACAGGATGGTGACAGGGATGCCCGCCTGCACTTTCAAAGAGCGCGCGAACGCCATCGTCGGGTCGAAGTAGATCGAGAGGTTCTCAACGCCGAGCTGATCGACAAACGGCGTGACTTTCCTGGCGCCCTCGCGATCGACGCTGACGGCGGCGATTCGAAAGCTCTCACCTGACAGATCCTCCTGCAGCGCCTGGAGGGCGGGCATCTCCTCGATACAGGGCGCGCACCAGGTCGCCCAAAGGTTCAGGAGCACCGCCTCGCCGCGAAAGTCGGCGATAGTCACATCCTCCCCCTCCGCCCCGGTGAAGCCCAGTTCCGGGCCGGGGCGCGGGCGATCCCAAACGATGAAGTCCGCCATCGCGCCAATGGCGAGATCGCCGCGATCGGCTGAACCTGGATTGCGAGCCGCTGCGAAAATGACGTAAACAACCGCCAGAAGGCCGATCCCGAACATCGCTGCGATTGCGTTACGAACCGTCATTAGCGCTCCCTAGATGCGTTGGCCTATGCTGTGAAGTGGGCGGCCGGGTGGCCACTCCCCTTGAAAGAACCGCGTTATGACCGCCAAACCGCCGGGCGATGCAAGTCAGCCGTCGCCGGAACAATCCAACAAGATGTGGGGCGGGCGGTTCGGCGCAGGGCCGGCTGCTGTCATGGAAGAAATTAATGCTTCCATCGGCTTCGACAAGCGCTTGTGGCAGGAGGATTTGGAGGGCTCTCGCGCACATCTCGCAATGCTCGCCGCCACCGGCGTCGTCCCCAAAGCCGATGCGGACGCAATCGCCAAGGGGCTCGACCAAGTGGAGGTGGAGCTGCAATCCGGCGCGTTTCAGTTCTCCGCCGCGCTTGAGGACATCCATATGAACATCGAGGCGCGGCTGACGGAGATCGTCGGTCCCGCCGCCGGCCGTCTGCACACGGCGCGCTCGCGCAACGATCAGGTGGCGACCGATCTGCGGCTGTGGACGCGCAAGGCCTGCCAGCGCGCCGAAGCCGGCCTGCGCGGCCTCCAGTGGGCGTTGCTCGCCCAAGCCGAACGGCACGCAGACGCCATCATGCCGGGCTTCACCCATTTG
>JBCDJH010000263.1:0-3846 GCA_038747965.1 Pseudomonadota bacterium | reverse complement strand
TGCGGGCGCGGCAAATCCTCCTGCGGACCGAAGCTGAGGCGCAAGAGGCGCGTGAGCGCGCCGTCGTCGGCGAAGACTTTGCGGCGCTGGCCGAAGCGCTCTCCATCGATAGCGCGACCCGGCGCCGGGGCGGCGACCTTGGCTATTTCGCTGCGGACGCGGGCGACCCTCAGATCTCCCGCGCCGCGTTTCGAACGCGGGTTGGCGAGGTGAGCGAGCCGTTTGAGACGGAGGAGGGCTGGCGCATCGTCAAGGTATTGGATCGACGATCGGCCCGCCCGCCCAGTTTCTCGTCCCGCGCCGAAGAAATCGAAGCCTACCTGGTCTTGCAGGCGGTGCGCGACGTTATCCGCGACCTGCGCCGGGACGCCGATATAGAAATCTTCAATCCTGGGCCCGCGCCGCGCCGGACCGCCGATGAGGACGCCTCTCCCGCGGGCGCGCCTGCGCCAGCGCTGAAGGGGCTGACCCAACCTGCGGAAATCAGCCAGGAGACCGCTTCGGACGCGCCAAAGGCGCCAAAGCCTGCTACGGCGGAGGGTGAATCACCGGCGGAGGATTGAGCGCGCCCATGGCGAAAAGGAATAAGCTGAGCGCAGAGAGCCCGCGCGAAGACGTCGCCGCCGCGGCCTCGCCCGTCGCCGCCAAGAAGCGGCCCACCAAGAAAAAGCCCCCGATCTCTCCGTTGGCGCCGGAGGAATTCCCGCCGATGCCGGTCATTGACGGATTGACGCTCGGGTCCGTTGAGGCCGGCGTCTATCCAAAAAAGCGCCGGGACCTCGCTTTATTTCATGCGCCCGGCGGCATGGCGATCGCCGGCGTTTTCACCCAATCGAAGACGGCGTCCGCCCCCGTCGAATGGTGCCGGCAAGCGCTGCAGCGGGGCGGCGGGACGGCGCGGGCGATCGTCGTCAACGCCGGCAACGCCAACGCCTTCACCGGCAAAGCGGGGGACGACACTGTGCGGCGCACCGTCGCCCGCGCGGCGCAGGTGCTGGGCTGTCGGCAGCGAGACGTCTTCGTCGCTTCCACCGGCGTTATCGGCCAGCCGCTCACCGCGGAGAAGATTGAGACGGCGCTGCCGAATCTCGCTGAGGCGACGGGTCCGAAGAAGTGGCGCGTCGCTGCGCGCGCCATCATGACGACGGATACATTCCCAAAAGGCGCGTCGGCCGAATGCGAGATTGACGGCGTTCCGGTGCGGATCGCCGGGGTCGCCAAAGGCTCCGGCATGATTGCGCCCGATATGGCGACCATGCTGGCGTTTGTGTTCACCGACGCCGCGATCCCGCCGCCCATTCTCCAAAGCATGCTCACCATTCATGTGCGCGACACCTTCAACGCTATCACCGTCGATAGCGACACCTCGACGAGCGACACGCTGCTCCTCGGGGCGACGGGCACAGCGCCTCATCGCCCGGTCGCGCGGGCGGGCGATCGCCGCTTGGCGGGCTTTCGCCGGGCGCTTGACCAGGTGATGCTCGATCTCGCCCACCAGGTGGTGCGGGATGGGGAAGGGGCGACGAAATTCGTCGCGGTCCATGTGGCGGGCGCCGCCACCACCAAAGCGGCCCGCAACATGGCCTTCGCCATCGCCAACTCGCCGCTCGTCAAAACGGCGATCGCCGGCGAGGACCCCAATTGGGGCCGCATCGTGATGGCCGTCGGCAAATCCGGCGAGGCGGCTGACCGCGACAAGCTCGCCATCGCCTTTGGGCCGCATCCCATCACCGTCGATGGGCAGATCGTCCCAGATTACGACGAGGCGCCGGTCGCCGCTTACATGAAGCAAAGCGAGCTTGAGGTCTTTGTCGATGTAGGCGTCGGCGCCGCGAAAGCCGTTGTGTGGACTTGCGATCTCAACCACGGCTACATATCGATCAACGCCGATTACCGCTCTTGAGCCTGCCGCGATCGTTCCAATTTCACCCCATTTTGTTTCTTATCTTTAAGGTTTTGGCCTGATGCTAACGGACACGCCGCGGTGAACGACTTGCTTATTGTCGCCGCTGCGGCGCTGGTCGACGCCGATGGCCGGGTGCTGGTGGCCCAGCGGCCCGCTGACAAAAAAATGGGCGGATTATGGGAGTTCCCCGGCGGCAAGCTGGAGCCAGACGAGAGCCCCGAAGCGGCGCTTATCCGAGAGCTCAAGGAGGAGCTGGCGATCGATGTGACCGCGGCGTGTCTCGCGCCGTTCGTGTTTGCATCGCACGCCTACGACGGCTTCCATCTGCTGATGCCGCTCTATGTCTGTCGCAAATGGGATGGACAGCCAATAGCGGTGGAGCATCAAGCGCTCAAATGGGTGCGTCCGCGCGATCTCAGCGCGCTGCCCATGCCGCCAGCCGACGCGCCGCTGATCGCCCATTTGAGAGACTTGTTATGACCCCCAAAGCCAGATCTTGCGTTGTCGGCGGCGTCCACCGCTTCCTTAAGGACGATCGCGGATTAACCGCCATGGAGTACGGCATTTTGGGAGCGATCATCGCCGCCGCGCTTGTCGTTCTCGTTCCCGTGCTGCCGACGGCGTTGCAGGGCGCCTTCCAGCGCATGGGCGCCCATGTAGACTCCGTCGGCTAGAGCCGTTTACGTCTGATATGATGCAGTTCAGAGGCCGCAAACGGCTCTAAGTCTATGTTTGCGCGAATTGCGGACGCGAAACCGGCAGTCTACTTTCGCTGCAATTCGCTCTAAGACAAGGCCGCCCCAGACAACTCGGCCCATACGGGCGCATGGTCCGAAGGTTTTTCCCAACCCCGCGTTTGCCGCTCAACGCCCGCATCAACAAGCCGATCCGCCGCTTGCGGCGACAGCAATAGATGATCGATGCGGATGCCGTGGTCTTTCGGCCAGGCTCCGCCTTGGTAATCCCAAAATGTGTAATCGCCGGCCGCGCCGCGGATCTGCGCTAGCGCATCTGTCAGCCCCAAATTGACGAGCGCGCGGTATCGCCTGCGGGTCTCCAAGCGATAGAGCGCATCGTCCGCCCAGGCCGCCGGATCGTGGACATCGCTCGCGGCCGGGATGACGTTGTAGTCGCCGGCCAATACGAACGTTTCCTCAATGCTGAGCAAGGCCTCGGCGCGGGCTTTGAGGCGGTCCATCCAAGCGAGCTTGTAGTCGTATTTCGGCCCCGGAGCCGGGTTGCCGTTCGGCAGGTATAGGCAACCGATGCGCACCGGCGCGCCGTCGTCCGGCGTCGCGAGAGCCTCAAGATACCGGGCTTGCTCGTCGCCCGGGTCGCCGGCAAGGCCCGCCGCCACGTCCTCCACCGGGTGCTTTGAGAGCAGCGCAACGCCATTGTAGGTCTTCTGGCCGTGTACGGCGACGTTGTAGCCGAGATCTTCAAACGCCTCCGCCGGGAACTTCTCGTCAACGCATTTGATCTCCTGCAAGCAGGCGATGTCGGGCGCGAAGGCCTCAAACCAGCGCAGGACGGTCGGCAAGCGCGCGTTGACCGAGTTGACGTTCCAAGTGGCGATTTTCATGGGGCCGGCGGCGCGGGGCGCGCCAATCTAGGAAGGTGAGGGCGCGTCAGATCGAGAACGACGTGCCGCAGCCGCACGACGCGGTCGCCTGCGGATTATGGATCTTAAAGGCGGCCCCAATCAAATCGTCGACGAAATCAATTTCGGAGCCTTCAAGATAGGGCAGGGACACCGGATCGATGAGCACGCCGGCGCCGTCGCGCTCTAAAAGGAGATCGTCCGACGCTCGGTCCGAGACGATGTCGAAATTGTATTGGAAGCCGGAGCAGCCGCCGCCGGAGACCGAAATCCGCAACAGCGCGCCCGCCGGCTCGCCCTTCAGGATCTGCGAGATCCGCTTGGCGGCGCTGGCGCTCAT
>JBCDJH010000262.1:0-3862 GCA_038747965.1 Pseudomonadota bacterium | reverse complement strand
GTCGAGGGCGGAGGTGGCTTCGTCCAAGATCAGGATCGGCGGGTCTTTCAATATCGTCCGGGCGATCGCGACGCGCTGCTTCTCGCCGCCGGACAGTTTGAGGCCGCGCTCGCCCACCATCGTGTCGTAGCCGTCCGGCAGGCTCTCGACGAATTCATGGATCTGCGCGAGCTTGGCGGAGGCGATCACGTCGGCCTCTGACGCGCCCGGTTTGGCGTAGGCGATGTTGTAGCGGATCGTGTCGTTGAAGAGCACCGTGTCCTGCGGTACGACGCCGAGCGCCCGCCGCAAGCTGTCTTGCGACACCTCGCGGATGTCCTGGCCGTCGATCGTCACCCGGCCGCCGGCGATGTCGTAGAAACGATAGAGGATCCGCGAGATGGTCGATTTGCCGGCCCCGCTCGCGCCGACAATGGCGACGGTGGCGCCGGGCGCCGCTTCAAAGCTCACGGACTTCAAAATGCGGCGGTTCGGCTCGTAACAAAAATCGACAGTCTCGAAGGTGACGCGGCCTGCGGCGGCGTTGAGATCCGGCGCGCCGGGCGCGTCCGGCACCTCGGGCGCCTCGCGTAGGAGAGAGAACATCTTCTCCATATCGACCAGCGATTGTTTGATCTCGCGATAGGCGAAACCGAGAATGTTCAGGGGTTGGTAGAGGTTCATCATGATGAGGCTGAGCGCGACGATGGAGCCGATCTGCAATTCGCCAGCGCCCACCGCCCGCGCTGCGAGGATCAGGATCGCCGTCAGTCCCGCGTTGAAGATCAGCGCTTGGCCGATATTGACGGCCGCGAGGGACAGGTTGGAGCGCACGGCGGCGTCCTGATAGGCCTCCATCGCGCCATCGAAGCGGGTGGCCTCAAAGGCCTCGTTGTTGAAGTACTTGACCGTTTCGAAATTCAGTAGGCTGTCGATGGCCTTGCTGTTGGCTTCGGTGTCCTTCGCGTTCATCTCGCGCCGGAACTTCAGCCGCCATTCGGTCGAGGCGGCGGTGAACCAGAAATACGCGGCGACGGTGACGAACGCGATCGCCGCATAAACCCCGCTGTAGCGCCAGCTCACCACAAGGCTGGCGATGACGAGTTGGATGAGCGTCGGGCCGATGTTGAACAACAAGAAGCGGTAGAGAAAGTCGATCGACTTCACGCCGCGCTCGATGACCCGGCTGAGCCCGCCCGTGCGCCGCTCCAGATGGAAGCGCAGGGACAGCCGATGCAAATGCTGAAACGTCTCCACCGCGACGCGCCGCTGCGCGGCCTGTCCCACCTTGGAGAACAAAAGCTCTCGCGCTTGCGGAATGGCGACGCTGAGGAGGCGCGCGAGCCCGTAGCCCAGAATGAGCGCGCCGATGACGCCGATGGCTTGGGTGGCGGGTCCCGCCCCGCTCAGCCGGTTCACCGCCGCCTCTAGGACCAACGGCGCGAGCACCACGGCGGCCTGGCCAAACAGGGTGACGCCGACGGCCCCCGCCACCCGCCAGCGATAGACGGGATTGTCCGCCGGCCACAGGTAAGGGACCAGGAACCGTAGGGTTCTCAGATCGCCGCTCGGGCCTTCGTCGGTCCCCTTCGAGGCGGTGCGATCGGCGCCCGATTGGGGCGGGCTTGCGGGGGCGGGATGGGCTTGGCTGAGGGCGCGCATGGCCGATAGGTATCCCTGGGGCGGGCCGAAAGCAAAGGCGCGTCAGCAACTTGTGTGGAGAGGCGCGGTGCGGCGTTGGCGCCCCGCGGCATTGTTCCGGGGCGCGTTTCGTTGAATAGTTCGGCCAACTGGATGTTTCGAGCGGGATAGGCCCGATGCGCGTTTTGATTTTGGCCCTAGCGAGCGCAGTGCTCAGCGGTTGTATGTTCTTCGGCGGCGATGACGAGCCGCCGGGCGGCCCCGCCGCGCTCGACGCCGCCGCCCAAGAAGAACGCGTGCGGGTTGGGTTCGTGAGCCTCGGCGCGAGCGAAGCCCGCAGCGCCTGCTTTGCCGAGCAGCTTTCAAAGCGCCTCGATCAGGAAGGTCTGACCGAGGCTGCTGAAATGCTGGAAGCGTCCGAAGGCTCGGGCGATATGCGCTCTGCCGTGCTTGGCGGCGGGATGAACATCAAAGGCGCCTTCACCGCCGCCAATTTCGCCTGCGCAATGGTGCGCTAGCCGGCGATCACTTTAATAAGTGAGGATCGGGTCCAGCTCCTTGGCGTGCGCGACCCATTTCTCCACCTCACCAGCGGATGGCGCGCGGCGGGCGAGCTTTTTCTCGCCATTCACTTCCTGCATCTTCGCGCAGAGGTTTTCGGCGTTGCGGGTGCGCAACTCCTTCACCGTATCGACGCCAGCGGCTTCCAGAAGCTCGCCATACTCCTCGCCGACGCCTTTCACGCGCATCAAATCCGCCTGATTCGCCCAGCGCAGGATCAGTTTCTCGGCGATGCCGGTTTTCTCCGCCATCTCCTTGCGGCCTTTCGGGGCGGCGCACATGTTCAGATAGTCATCGGTCGTCTTCACGCCCTGCTCGGTCAGTTTCGCGGCGTAAGCGGGGCCAATGCCCTCGATTTCCTCGATCTTGTAGCTCATAGGTCTCTCCCGGTTGTACGCGGCGCCTCAGATTCGCCTGGAGGCGCATATCACCAGAGCCTCCGGCGGCGCGCAATGCAGGCGACAAAAAGCGCTCGAAGCCGTGGCGGGGAGCATGGTATGCACCGGCTTTTCGTCGGCGCGTCTGGGACACGCGCGCTGGAACGAAGCGCCGGGGTCCGCCCCGCTGGCGCACGCTAAAGAAGGACACGCCCGGCCATGGCCGACGCCAAAGGCGCCTATCGCGACACGCTGTTTCTGCCGGAAACGGATTTCCCCATGCGCGCAGGGTTGCCCCAGCGCGAGCCGGAGCATCTGAAGCGGTGGGAGGCGATTGATCTTTACGCCCGCCAACGCGAGGACGCGGCCGCGCGGGGCGCTGAGCGATTCATCCTCCATGACGGCCCGCCCTACGCCAATGGCCATCTGCACACCGGTCACGCCCTCAATAAGATATTGAAGGACATCATCGTCCGCTCCCACCAGATGATGGGGTTCGACGCCAACTATGTCCCCGGCTGGGATTGCCACGGCCTGCCCATCGAATGGAAAGTGGAGGAAGCCTTTCGCGCCAAGGGCAAAGCCAAGCGAGACGTGCCGACCGAAGCCTTTCGCCGCGAGTGCCGCACGTATGCGGAGAAATGGGTCGAGATTCAGGGCGAGGAGTTCCGCCGCCTCGGCGTGATCGGCGATTGGAAACGTTCTTACACGACCATGGCTTTCGCCGCGGAAGCCGCGATCGTGGCGGAGTTCTTGAAGTTCTCCACCTCCGGCCAGCTTTATCGGGGCTCCAAGCCCGTAATGTGGTCGCCGGTGGAGCAAACCGCCCTCGCCGAGGCGGAGGTTGAGTACCGCGATCACAAATCCACGCAGATTTGGGTGAAATTCCCTGTCACGGGCTTCGGCGATGGGCGGGAGACGCCTGAGGATTTGGCGGGCGCCTCTGTTCTTATCTGGACGACAACGCCTTGGACGATCCCCGCCAACCGTGCCGTTTCCTTCAGTCCAGCCATCGCTTACGGCGTCTACGAAGTAACGATGATGCCGTCAGAAGAGGAGCTGGGCTTTGCGCCCTGGGCGAAGCCAGGGGACCGCCTGATCCTCGCCGACCAATTGGCGGCGAGCGTGCAAACGGCTGCGAAGATCGGCGACTGGAAACGGCTGCGTTCGATTGAGGCCGCGGACTTGAGCGCGCTGTCGCTCCGCCATCCGCTGGCGGACATTGATGAGCTGACGACCTTCTTTCATTTTGGCGGCCGGGGCGTGCCGCTGCTCGCGGGCGAGCATGTGACGGACGACGCGGG
>JBCDJH010000261.1:0-3870 GCA_038747965.1 Pseudomonadota bacterium | reverse complement strand
GCAGATTCTCAACTTTTTCTGGCGCAACGCCCTTTTGATCGGCGCGGTGGTGGTGGTTCTGACGGGCGCGGGCGTCGCCTATCAACTGTCCCTGACGCCGATGTACGCAGCGTCTTCTGAAATCGTGATCGAGCCGCGGCAAAAGAACCTGGTTGAGGAAATCGGCTCTGTGCTCTCGGCGCTGCCGCCGGACGCCGCCGTTATCGACACCGAAGTGCGGGTGCTGCGCTCGCGCGACGTCGCTGAACGCGTGATCGACCGCTACGATCTCATGAACGACCCCGAGTTTAATGAGGCGGCGGCGGAGGACGCGCCGGAGCCGTCCACCGCCGTCAACGCCATCGCCGCCCGGGAAGAAGTGCTGATCGCCTTTTGGGAGCGACTGGCGATCCTGCGCGAGGATTTGAGTTTCGCCATTCGCATTCAGTTTCAGTCGGAGGATCCGAGCAAAGCGGCGCTGCTCGCAAACGCCGTGGCTGAGGCCTATCTCGACGCCCAGCGCGCCGTGAAACTCGACGCCACCGACGAGGCCAACGCTTGGCTGGAGGAGCGCATCGCGGATTTGCGCGAAGACGTGCGCGCCGCTGAGACAGCCGTGGAGGAGTTTCGCGCCGAGAACGGTCTCTTCGATGCGGACGGCGCGACCTTAACCGACCAAAAGCTGGCCGGCCTCAACGCCACCCTCGCCGAAGCGCAGGCGGAGCAGGCGGAGAAACGCGGGCGGCTGCGGCGTTTGAAACAGTTGTGGAAGTCGGGCGGCGACGTCGCTTCGATCCCTGAGGCGCTCTCCTCGCCCGTCATCTCTGGCCTGCGCACGCAACAGGCGGAGGTTATTCGCCGCCGGGCGGAGCTGTCGTCCCGCTACGGCCCGCGCCACCCCGATATCATAGAGGTGGAACGCGAGCTCAACGATTTGGAGGACCAGATCGCTGCGGAAATGGAGCGGATCAGCGCCAATCTTGAGACGGAAGTCGACCTCGCCGGCGAGAAGGTGCGCTCGCTGGAGGCGACCATGGCGCGGCTTGAGAGTTCCTCCGCTCTCGACCAGAAGTCTCTGGTGCGTCTGCGCGAGTTAGAGCGGGAGGCCGAAGCCAGCAAGACGCTGTTTGAGTCCTTCCTCACCCGCTATAAGGCGACCCAGGAACAATCAAGCCTTCAGTATGCGGATTCGCGTATTCTTTCGCGGGCGGCCCCGCCCCTTAACCCCGTCTTCCCGCAGAAGACCCGGTTTGTCGTTCTCACCTTTGTCGGATCGCTTGTGATCGGCGCGGGCTTCGCGGCGCTCTTTGAGATGCTCCATATGGGCTTTTCAACCGACGAGGAATTCGAGAGGGCGCTGGGGCTGCGCCACTTGGGCTATGTGCCCAAACTGAAACTGCCGCGCCGGCTCCGGGGCAAACGCCAGATCCTACCAGCGCCGACATACATCGCCGCCCAGCCTCAATCGCCCTTCGCTGAAGCCTTCGGCCGTATGCGGCTGCTGATCGGAGTGGGCGCGGACGATGCGCCGAGGCGGCTCTTGTTTGCCTCCGCAGCGCCAGATGAGGGCAAAACCACAGTGGCTGCGTCCTTCGCGCGCTCCGTCGCGCTATCGGGGGCGCCTACTCTGCTGATTGACGCCGATCTGCGCCGTCCCTCTGTGCACAAATGTTTTCGCAATCGCCCGAAGGGCGGCGTTATGGAATATCTGGATGGGGAGCTTTCCATCGGCGAGGTTATCGGCCGAGACGACATGACGCCGCTCCATTACCTGCCGGTGTTGCGTCGCCCCGAAGATCCCCGGGAGCTGCTCACCTCAAAGGCCTATCAAGACCTGATTGACCGCCTCAGTCGGAAGTATGAGCGGATCATATTTGATACGAGCCCTGTACTTCCCGTTTCGGACGGCGTCGCCCTCGCCTCAACGGTCGCCGACGCAACCATCTTGGTTGTCCGCTGGCGGAAGACGTCGACGAAGCTCGCCCAGGCCGCGATAAAGGAGTTGCGCTCGGCCAAGGCGCCGATCATCGGCGGCGTGCTTAGCCAGGTCGAAATGCTGAAGCTGCGCAAGTACGGCTATGGCGCGTACTACGGAGAGTACAAATCGCGGCTGCCCGCCACGCCGCGGTCGGCGGAAAAATCAGCTCTCGCCGCAAATGGCGCGGCGGCCCCGAGTGCGCGGCGCGGCGCCGCCAACGCCGCGGCCAGCTCTGTGGTGAAAGGCGCGCCGGGCCCTCGGCCCGCTCAAACGAAAAGCGGCTCCAGCAAACACGCTGCGAAGACCAGTCTGCAGAAGAAAGCCGGCGCCGACCGCAGACCCGCGTCTTAGCGGTAACCCACGCGCCCCTGCGGGCCTGGCTTCGCGCGCCAGCGGGTAAAAACTCGGCTAAGCGACTTTGACGCCGAGGCGCGCGTAGATTTCGAACAAGCGCTGTTGGTAGCGCGCTTTTGAGAAGTTCTCCTCGACGAACGCCCGGGCGGCGCGGCGCATATCGGCCAAACGGGCGCGCGGCGCGTCCATCCAATCCGCCATCGCGCCGGCCAGGGCGTCGGCGTCTCCGCTGGGGAAAAGAGCGCCGGTCTCGCCTTCGCGAATAAGCTCGGGAATGCCGCCGATGTCGGCGCCGATGACGGGGACGCCATGGGCGTAGGCCTCCAAAAGGCTCATCGGCGCGTTCTCATACCACTCAGATGGCACGATTGCGCCGCGCGCGCCGGTGACGGCGGCGCTCAAATCTTCTCCGGACAACCGCCCGAGGAACGTCACGTTGGCCACCAACTTGGCGGCGAGCGCCTCAAGCTCCGCACGCTGAGGGCCGTCGCCAGCGATCTTGACCGGCGCGCCGGAGCGGGCGGTCGCCTCTATCAAGGTCTTCAACCCTTTCTCCGGAGACAAGCGCCCCAGATAGAGTAGATAGTCGCCAACCTCAGGCTCGAAGCGGAACTTGCCGGCTTCCACAAAATTCGGCGCGTAGGCGAGCTGCGCCGAGGGCCAGCCCCACGCCTCCAGTTTGCTTTGATAGAAGCGACTGGGCGCGATGATGACGTCGAGATTCTTGGAATAGATCTTCATCCAACGGTGAAGAGCGCTCTCCACCATCACAAGCGCGCTGATGAGATGGGAATTGGCGACGCAGCCGTGCCGCGCCACGTTCCAAAGCCGGCCGCCATGGCACCGCTCGCACACGCCAAGATGGTTGTGCATCGTATAGGCTGGGCAGGCGAGCTTCAGATCATGGGCGGTGAACGCCACCGGCACGCCCCGCCGCTTCAGAGCGGGCAGAATCGACGGCGACAGATGGTGGTAAATCTGGTGCGCGTGGGCGATATCGGCTGGATAGGAGTCCAGAAGCGCGTCGATTTTGCGCTCAGCCTCGAACGAATAGAGCACTTTCGTGGCGAGATGCGCTTTGCGCCAGGGCGTATACTCATGGCCGAGTTCGATGGTGTCGACAAAGTAGCGGTCTTCGTCGCATGGCTCATTGAGGGGATGCCGCATAGAAAAAAACGCGTTACGCCAGCCGGCTTCCTGGACGATGCGCGCCGTTTCGAAATACACCGCTTCAGCCCCGCCGCGCCGATAATGGTACGCGTTTATGGAGAGAAGCTTGGGGGCGACGCGCATGAAAGATGCCATTCCGTTCCAGAGCTAGGCGGTTTCGGCGGCGCGGATCGGCGGAGCATACCATCGGCACCTTGCCCGGCGCGGCGCCGCAAACGCCGCTCCGGCTTGAAAGAGCAACCCGCCGCCGGGGACTTCGATCCCCGCCAGGAGATTGAATAGGCGTGATCTCGTTTAACCGATCGCAGGCGCTCTTCTACGCACTTAGTGTCTATTACGTTTATTATGTTTACGAAAATCTATTCGTACGAACGCTCTATAAGCGCACG
>JBCDJH010000260.1:0-3873 GCA_038747965.1 Pseudomonadota bacterium | reverse complement strand
CGACGTGCTGGGAGAAGCGCCATTCGCCGCCGCGTTTGCAGGATCTGAGGTAAGCGCCCGTCTCCGGCGCCTCCAGCATCGCCGCTAGGGACACGCTGTCGTCGAAAACGCATCTCTGGAGGTATCGCTCGATTGTGGTTTCGTCGGCGGCGGGCGCCCCGTTCTCGTAAGAGATCTCTCTCATTTGGAAGCGCGCCCCGGCGCGCGTCAGCGCTTCAGCGATCTGCTCTGCCGTCACGTAGCGCTCGCCCGCGCCGCTTTGAAAAGACTTCAGGAACAAATCCTGGTACTGAATGTAGTGCGCTTTCGACGTGGCGTGAGCGATAAAGCCCGCCTGACGAAAACAGTGAAGAAAGCGTTCCATCGCCTTGGGGAGTTCGCTGACCGGAACGGCGTAAAGCGCGTGGGTCGCCCAGGCGACGTCAAAAGCGCCGGGCGCGCATTCCAGATCCTGGAGCGTTGCGTGGAACCTTCGGCCCTCCACGAATGGCGGGCGCAGGGCCGCGGCGGCCTCATCAAGTGAGAATTCCGACGGATCAAGCAACGCATAGTCAATTGCCTCGACTCCCGCGCTCGCGAAGTCATAATTTCGCAGAAGCGCAGCCGGGAACTTGCCAGACCCGCAGGCGACGTCGAGCAGCGACACCGTCCGCCCCGGGGCGTCGGCTTGACGTGCGCTGAGCCACGCGGGCCAGTCCTGCGCTTTCGCAAGCCACTCATAATCCACATGGGCGAGGGCGTAGAAGCCCTCCATCTCTGTGCGCGAGGCCTCGCTCCAATGGCGCAGGCTCGCCTCGGCGGTGTCAGTCATTAAAATCTTCCGTCGCCGGCCAGCACACCGGATTGAGGCGGCTCGCCGCCGGTTGCCCCGGTTCAGCGCCGGGTACGAACTTTCGCCAATCGCCGGAAACCATCGTCGGGCTGTCGACGATGCGGGCGCCGTCCGCGAAGTATGTGTTGGCGAGGACGATCCGGCTCGTGCCCGTCCGGTTCGCGTTGGCCATGTGGAAACTCAGATTGTGGTGAAAGCTCACCTCGCCAAGGGCGAACGGCGTTTCATCCACGGCTACGTCATGTTGAGCGAATATCTCGCCGACGCGGCGATCGTAGCTTGCGTCCTTCGTATTGAACGGGACGTCGTCGACAAGCCGATGCGCGGTGATGGGGCTAGCGAACGCTAAGGGGCCCATTTCCATCGGGATCGCTTGCGCCGGCGCCCACGCGGTGACGACGTCGTTGGTGGCGAGCGGGAAATGGTGATCATCGAAATGCCATGGCGTGCGGCCGCACCCTGGCTCCTTCGATAGCACATTGTCATGATACAGACGGACGCTTTCGACGCCCAGGAGCTCCGCACAGATCTTTGCAATCCGCGGGCTGAGAACGAAACGGCGAATGGCGGCGTTGACGAGCCAAACGAGCTCAAGGCTTAAGAACTTCTGCCCAGAGCCGCTCGGGAACGCCTCGGCGAGGAGCGTCGCGAGTTCAAGACGCAAGCGGGCGACCGCGCAAGGCGAGAGCACGTCCGGCAGCTTAACATAGCCGTTGGCCGCGAACGCGTCGCGGTCGGCCCGGGCGAGGGGGTAGGGCTGTCGCAGTTCCGCCTGTAGCTCATCGTCGGTTGCGGGCCGGGCGTCTGGCGTCGCTGCGTAAACGGGCCTGGAGGGGCGCGCCGTGCCTGGATCATGCGCCAGGGTGACGTACCAGTCCCACCAATCCTGATTGTCGCCTTGCCAAGGCCGATCGACGTCGAAGGCGTCGTCTACCGCGCCCGGCGCGAGCGCAGTGTGCGGTATGGATTGTTGTTTTGAGATCCCAAGCACCCCAGCATCGGGTCATAGGCGCGAAACGCGGCCAGCCCTGGCCCTTGTGCTACGCCACTTGAGGAACGCAATCAAATGGACGGAAAGTCGCCAAGGGTCTTGTGGCGCGGCTAACTGGCGAGAAGCAGTCGGTCGAGTTCCCGCCGCTCAGCGTCCGACAGGAGGGATTGGAGGCCCGCTTGCTTCATGTCGCGGGACAAGGTTGCGAGCGCCGATAGGTCGTGCGGCGCGGCCGTTGGGTCTTCGCGGGCCGAACGCCATAGCTCCACTTTCAGCGACAGGTCATCGAGCGTTACAGCGGGCGCGGCCATCGCCCTTTGGAGTGCGTTGTCGCGGCGCGCGCAGGCCTCAGCCTCTGTCAACTCTAACTCTAACAACTCGTTCTGATCCGGCGCGCCGGTGATGTTCGCATCTAGATCTGCGAGGAGAGCCAGGCGGGCGTCCAGAAGCGCCCGAGCGCCGACCTGGTCTCGTGTTTTGGCGAAAGATGCGAGCGCCTCGTCGCGGCGCACCAAGTCTCCCCGCCAAAGCTTAGCTTCTGGCCGAGCGTCGCCCGGGCCGGCGACGATCCGTCTTCCAGATCTCGTGACGCACCAGATCTCCTCCGGCGGCAAGCTCGCCGGCGACCAACGCGCAATGCGGCGCTCATCCAAGTCCCTTCGGCATGCCTCAAGCGCTTCAGCCGCTTCGACATACGCTCGGTACGCCTGGCCGAGCCCGCTTCCGAGAGTGTTGCCGCGTCTCATAAGGTGCGCCCGTCTCATCAAATATTTTGTCGACGCTAGACTGTAGGTGATTCGGCCCGCGACGCCCCCAAAACCGATCAATCGCAGATGTGGCGTTTGCGCTGAATTGAATGCGCGCGGCTATCGACTATGTGGGAGCTATGGAAATTGATCTCGCCACGCGCCAGCTCAGCGCCATCGCCCAGGATACGCGTCTGCGCGTGTTTCGTCTTCTGATAGAGAGGGGGGCCGGCGGGCTGCCGGCGGGCGACATCGCTCGGACGTTGAACGTGCCGGCCAACACTCTCTCCGCCCATTTGCAAGTGTTGACAAATGCGGGGCTCACAACGGCTCGCCGCGAGCGACGAAACATCATCTATTCTGTGCGTCTTGGCGCGACCCGCGACCTTCTCTCCTACCTTGTGGAGGATTGCTGCGGCGGCGCGCCTGAGATTTGCGGCGACTTGCTGCAGGCCTCGAAACCTGATTGTGAGATCGCTTAAGAACGGGTTTCAAATGGCTTCGCCCGCCGGGGTCGCTGCATTAAGGATTTGTTAAGGTTTTACGACGAACCTTTGACAATCTTCTCTCGGGAAGATACCCCCACCATTACCCCACTACTGTGAGTAAGCGGCCGTGTTTTCCCCCAAGACACGGCCGCCCCCCTCGCAACGGGGCGTGGCGGTTTAAATCCCCGCTCATTTTCGACCGCTTTGCTCTGGCTTTGAGCAAACGGCTTTGCTATGCGGACGACATCGGCATTCCCCGATAGCTCAGTTGGTAGAGCAGCTGACTGTTAATCAGCGGGTCACTGGTTCGAGTCCAGTTCGGGGAGCCATTCTTTTTGGGATTGGGCGCCTCTGCGGTGAGCCTCCGCAGGAAACCAAGCCGTCGATGCGCACGGCGCATCTGGTCGTGTTTGGGCGTTTTCATGCTGCTGATACACGGCCGGCGGGCGCGAGCAAGAGGCGTGCGCCTTTGGCCAGGCGATCCGCCGCCTGAACGCGTGCAGCAGGGCTGTTCTTCTGCCCTCACTGCGTCGGCAAAGGCGCTTTACGGCGCATCTACCTAAACAACGGCGCTCACTGCTTTTTGTCCGCGGGCGGGCTGCGATCGACGGTGAGGCTATCGACTTGTGAATCCGTCAATGTCAGTGGACGGAGCTGTATATTGGTTCCGCCCTCGGTCTGGCGGTGGATAACGAAATAGTATCCGGAAAACCGAAGAACTGCGTAACCCTCGCCAAGGCTTTCATCGTATTCGCAGAACGCGTCATTCGCCCAATGCGTTGATCGCTCGCCGGGATAGATCGTGCCGGATACGTT
>JBCDJH010000259.1:0-3881 GCA_038747965.1 Pseudomonadota bacterium | reverse complement strand
CAGGAATTCATCCGGTTGCTTGGGCAGGAAGGAGACAATGCTGTCCTCGATTTGGTGGGGGTTTTCCCCACGGTCGTACTTGAAAACGGCCCGTGTGCGTTTTTTCTCCACATCGAAGGTGAGAAGCCGCGTTTCATATACGCTGACGCCGCCGCGACGGCCGTAGAAGATAACGCTGACCAGTAAGTCTTGTGCGTTGAGCCAGTGGGTCCACCGCGTGCCGTACTTCTCGTTTTCATCAAACCCATAGATTGGTTTGATGCTGGCGCCGTCATACGCGATCACCAGCGTCGTATACTGGCCGTCTTCTTCAAGGCGCAGGGCCATGTGCGCGCCGCCCGGCGCGATCGAGCCCTCAGCGACCTTTGGAAGCCTGGCGAAATACCGGGCGGGAATGAGGTCGTCCGCAGACGCTGTAAGTGGGAACGCGGCCGCTGCGAGAGAAATCCAGGCAGCGGCCCAATTGGCCAATGACATCCAGGCTTTCATGAATAGATCCTGCGGTTTCGCGATCAAGACGGGCTTAGGCAAGGGCCTAGGAATTTCTCCACCTCATCCAAGAAGATCATGCGGTTCTCGTAGAGGCTGATGGAGTGATCGCCGTCCTCGAGCTTGACGTAGCGCACGTCCTTGTCAGCGCCGCGAAGGGCGCGCGCCATCTTGTTGGATTGGGCGATGGGCACGACCCTGTCCTGATCGCCATGGAGGAGGAGGACGGGTTTTCGAACGGTCTTGGCGTTGCGGGCTGGCGAGTTGGCGGCGAGCTTCTTACGGTCTTTGTACAAGTTGCCGATGTGCCGAGTGGCGTACCGGCCGCCTACATACTTTGCGTCATGCCGCAAGAGATCTGGCAAGTCGGTTACCCCATTGATGCTGATCCCGCATTGAAAGAGATCTGGCGTTTTCACGAGGCCCATCAAAGCCGCGTATCCCCCGTAGGAGCCGCCGATGATGGCGAGGCGCGCTGGATCGGCGACGCCGATAGAGACAAGCCAGCGCGCGCCGTCCTCGATGTCATCCTGCATGGCTTCGCCCCACTCGCGATAGCCTGCCGCTTGAAAGGCTGCGCCGTAGCCTGCGGAGCCGCGAAAATTCATCTGTAAAACGACATATCCGCGATTGGCGAGAAACTGCGTCCAATAATCAAAGCTTCCATAGTCGCGCGCGTGAGGGCCGCCATGGAGCAATACAACAGTCGGCAGTGCTCGCGCCGCGTTCAAATCAGTTAGGCCCGGCGGAAGAGTGATGTAGGCGGGTATCGAGAGTCCGTCCCGAGCATCGTATCGCGCTTGGATGACCTCTCCGAGGGTTTGGCCTTCAAGCTCCGGATAGAGGGGCGAAACCAATCGCAGTGCGAGTCGTTCCTCATCCCACAGATAGTAGGCGCCAGGCTCGCTCGCCTTGGATGCTCGAAGAAAAGCATAACGGCGGTCAGGTGTTTGATTATTGATGCTTACGCGAGCGCCACCAAGCGCCTCGCTGATCATATCCTGAAGTTTTTGAGTCCCTTCGTCCACCCAATGAGTCGCTGGCGTATCGCCTGAGTAAACAACACCGCGCAACTGACCGGTGATTGTATTCGTCCGAATACCAACGATATCCGCCGTCGGATGACGATAGATCAAATCCTCGAACTCGCCGGTCGCGACGTTAAACAAGTGTAGTCCCGCCGGTTCGCCGTCATGGTTCGATACAACGTAAAGAAGATCGCTAAACGGAGAAAAAGAGAGAGGATTGAAGGTGACGCCGGGTTTCTGCTTCAAGTGCGAGTAGTCGATCCATTCGTCTGTCCCCGCTGGGCGCATGACCATGTAGGGCGTCTTCTCGTCTTTCGTCCCTATTCCTATGCGCACTTCGCCGTCTCTGTCGGCGCGCCAATCGCGCACGCCCACCTTGAAACGTTGAACAAGCTTATGCCTATGAGAATCGACCCGGACTCTGTAGACGGAGGGCCAAGTCGACTGCCCAGAGTACTTAACAAGAAAGTGCTGGGGGTCTTTAGGCAAAAAGGAGACGATGCGGTCCTGGATTTGGACAGGCCAGCCGTCTCTAGCTCCGAAGAGCGGCTTCATTTTGAAGTCGCTAAGATCTAAACTAATGAGACGGCTTTCAAAGGTCTCAGTGAATTGGCGCTTATCCGCGAAGCCAATGCTGATGAGGAGCCGCTCTGGGTTCGCCCAATGGGTCCACAGCGTCTTGTATTCCTCGGTCTCCTGAATGCCTTGAAGATACGAGATATTTTCGCCGTCGTAGCCGAACACTGCCGTCACGTAAGCGCCGTTCTTTTCAACGCGAATAACGGCGTGGCGACCGTCTTGCGACAGTTCGCCGTTTCTCACTTGAGGAAGGCGCGCGAAGTATTCGAGTGGAAGGACTTCTGCGAAGGCGGCGCTATGGAGCGCAGAAGCAATCGTGAGCCAGAGCGTCGCCAGGACCAGATAAGGTCGCGCCATCACGCATCTTCCCCCTAAAACCGGCTCACGCGTAACCCACCCCGCCGACAACCGAGAACGTATTTGGCTGAGGTCGCGCTCGCAACTCCCCGGGGCGCCTTTGCGGCGCCTGTGCGTCGTTAGGGCTCAGGCGTTCCAGGTCTCGTATTTTGAGCGCACGTCGGCGAGGCCGAAACGGACCATCTCTTCAAGGACGGCCATGTCCACATCCGCAAGTTTGTTGATGTAGAGGCAGCTCTTTCCCTTTTTGTGCTTGCCAAGTCGGCTGAGCATTTCGGTGAGGTCCGCGTAGCCTGGCATGATGTAGATGGAAAGAGCGGTTTTTCGGGCGCTGAAGCCCGTCATGAAGTATTCGCCCTCGCGGCCGCTTTCATAGCGGTAGGCGTAACGGCCGTAGCCGATCATGCTGGGCCCCCACATCTTGGCGGGAAGCCCGGTCACCCGATCGAAGAAGGCGAGAAGCGTCTCCGCGTCCGCCTTGCGGGTGGGATATTCAAGCGCCGCGATAACCGCCGCGGGAGAGGCGTTCGTCGCTTTGGTTTTGAGGTCCGCTTTGGCCATGGGGCCAGTGTAGCGTGGTTGTGGAGGAGGCTAAACCGCCGCCTTGGAGCCAAGCGCGAAGTGATGGCGCTAAAAGCTGACGCTCACCCCAAGCCGGACGATGGGATAGACCGGAAAATCGTCGAGGTCGTCTTCCAGATTTTCCTCTTCCTCGGCGAGTTCGGCGAGGAAGACGGGATCGTCTGACAAGACGCCGCCTTCGGCGCTCAGCTCCACGTCAGGTTCGCCTGTGAAGGCTGCGCCGATGAGGGCGGAGAAGCCCACCCGGCCGCTTCGCTTGGTGACGGCGTTGTCAAAGCCGAGACCGATGAAAGGCGAGACGGAGTTGAGGTCCACGTCGCCGCGCAGCGTCCCCACCTGTTCGGGCGTGAAAACGAGATCGCCGATCTCCACCGGCTCATCCACCTCGCCGTCGAGACCGAGGCCCCGCTCCCCGACGATCACGCCGCCGGAAATCATCCAGCCATTCTTAAAGGGATGGGCGTCGGCGCTGAATATGCCGTTTGAGAGCTGCAGGTCGGCGTCGTAATCGACGCCGTCATAGCGTTCATTGATGTCAAAACTGAAGAAATGCCCGCCCGCCCGGAGCGCCAAATAGTCGATCACCCGCACCTGGATGTCGCCGCCGACGCCGAGCGTACCGGCGCTGGCCATGACGGCGAAGCGATCGCTGGCGGCGGCTGGCGCGGCGAACGCGGCGGAAAGGGCGAGGGCGAGACAGACGCGGCGCATGGGGGATCTCCGGCGCTTTCGGACCAATCCCGCGTGCATACCCCCCGTGAATTAAGCGAACGCTAAAAGAAAAGGGCGGCCCCCTGCGGACCGCCCTCCCATCTCAGTGCGCGTTTGCGCGGCTGATTACATCAT
>JBCDJH010000258.1:0-3902 GCA_038747965.1 Pseudomonadota bacterium | reverse complement strand
TCTCCGGCTTCACCAAACGCTCTGAGAGCGCCTACGACCCGTTCGGCGCCGCGCACGCCTCCACATCGATCTCAGCTGGCCTCGGCATGGCTGTCGCCCGCGATCTGGAAGGCGGCGACAACAATGTGATCGCCGTGATCGGCGACGGCTCCATGTCCGCGGGCATGGCCTATGAGGCCATGAACAACGCCGGCCATCTGGGCAGCCGGCTGATCGTGATTCTGAACGACAACGACATGTCGATCGCCCCGCCGACAGGGGCTATGAGCGCTTATCTCGCTCGGCTGCTGTCGTCCGACGCTTATCGGGGCTTCCGCACTTTCGCCAAGCAAATGGCGACCAAGCTGCCGAAAGTGGTGCATGACACGGCTGAAAAGGCGGAAGAGTACGCCCGCGGCATGGCGACCGGCGGCACCCTCTTTGAAGAACTCGGCTTTTACTATGTCGGGCCGATCGACGGTCACAATCTGGACCACCTCTTGCCCGTCCTAAAGAACGTGCGGGACGCGGAAAACGGCCCGGTGCTGATCCACGTCGTCACCCAGAAGGGGAAAGGCTATCCGCCTGCGGAAGCCGCTGCGGACAAGTACCACGGCGTCTCAAAATTCAACGTCGTCACGGGCGTGCAACAAAAGTCGAAGCCGAATGCGCCGGCCTTCACGAAGGTGTTCGCCAAAGGCCTCGTCGCGCACGCCAAGCAGGACGAGAAAATCGTCGCAGTGACGGCGGCGATGCCCTCCGGCACCGGCCTCGACGTATTCGGCAAAGAGTTTCCGGAGCGCACCTTCGACGTCGGCATCGCCGAGCAGCATGCGGTGACCTTCGCGGCCGGCTTGGCGTCGGAAGGGATGAAGCCGTTCGCGGCGATTTACTCGACCTTCCTTCAGCGCGGCTATGACCAAGTCGTCCACGATGTGGCGATCCAGTCGCTGCCGGTTCGCTTCCCGATCGACCGGGCGGGGCTCGTGGGCGCCGACGGGCAGACCCACGCCGGCGCGTTCGATCTCGCCTATCTGTGCTGCCTTCCCGGTATGGTGGTGATGGCCGCCGCGGATGAAGCGGATTTGATGCATATGGTGGCGACATCGGTCGAGATTGACGATCGCCCCAGCGCCTTCCGCTATCCCCGGGGCGAAGGCTACGGCGTTGAGTTGCCGGACATCGGCACGCCGCTTGAGATCGGCAAAGGCCGCATTGTGCGGGAAGGCTCGGCGGTCGCGCTGCTCTCCCTCGGCGGGCGCCTCTATGAGTGCCTCGCGGCGGCGGACGCTTTGGCGGCCCAAGGCCTCAGCACGACGGTTGCGGACGCCCGCTTCGCCAAGCCCCTCGACCGGGAGCTAATTGCGCAGCTCGCGCGCCACCACGAAGTGGTCGTCACCGTCGAAGAGGGCTCGCGCGGCGGCTTCGGCGCCCATGTGCTGCATGCGATGGCGGAGGACGGGCTGCTCGATACGGGCGTCAAGATTCGCACCATGACCTTGCCGGATATCTTCCAAGACCAGGACAAGCCCGCCGCCATGTACGCCCAAGCGGGCCTTGACGCCAACGGCATCGTCCAAACGGTGATGACCGCGCTTGGCCGCGACGGCTCCGCCGCTGTTGTCGGCGACCTGCGGGCTTAGCCGCTCAGCTTCCTTTGCCGGACGAGGCGCCGCGCCGACTGGATCAATGGCTGGTTGCGCGGGGCTTTTGCAGCAGCCGCGCCCAGGCGCAGGCGGCGATCAAGGCCGGCCGCGTTGCGCTGGATGGCCGCGTCGCCCGCAAACCCAATGAGAGCGTTCCCGCTGGCGCAAATGTGGAGATCGCCGGCGCCGCTGATGGATATGCATCCAGAGGCGCTGAGAAGCTCGCGGCCGCGCTCGATCATTACGGCGTCGATCCCGATGGCCTTATTTGCCTCGATCTTGGCGCGTCAACCGGCGGCTTTACGGACGTTTTGCTTCGGCGCGGCGCGGCGCGGATCTATTCGGTGGATGTGGGGCGCGGCCAACTGATAGAGCGCTTGGCGGGCGATCCGCGGGTCGTCAATTTGGAGGGCGTTCACGGGCGAGATCTCACCGCCGCGCTGGCGCCGGGACCCATCGATCTTCTCACCATCGATGTAAGTTTCATTAGCCTCGCCAAGGCGGCGCCGGCGGCGATGTCCCTCGTCAAGCCGGGCGGGCGCTTAATCGCGCTCGTGAAGCCCCAATTTGAGCTTGGGCGGGAGCGTATTGGCAAAGGCGGCAAGGCGCTGGGCGATCTGGAAGACGCGCCGCGCCAAGTGCGCGCTTGGCTAGAAGCGACGCCCGGTTGGCGCCCACGCTCGTGGATGGACAGCCCGATTCTTGGCGGGGCGGGCGCGCAAGAATTCCTGATCGCCGCGGACCGCCTCGCTTGAGAGGAAACCGCGCCGCCGCGCCGCAGGCCGCGTCCACGAGCAGCGGTGGACCGGCCCCGCCCTTAGCGCCATATTTATCCCGACGAACTTTGATGCACGCGATGGAGACAGATCCATGCAGCGATCCCCTTTAGAGCGCGCGGCGCTGCGCGCCAATTACGCCGCCACGCAGACCGCCCGGGCCACCTGGTACGCGGCGCACTACGCGCTGCTTCGCCGTATCGCGGGGCCGCAAGGGCGCCCCGGTCATCCTCCGTTCGCGGCGCAAAGCGCGCCCGCGCCCACCGGATCGCTTTCAAAGGCGCTCCGCGAATTGTTTGAGAAGGATCTGGCGAATATTGAGGCGGGCGTTTACCCGTCGCCCCACGACATGCGCCCGCGCCGCGGCGTCGCCCGGCGGCTGCTGCGTCGCTCCCGCGCGCTTTTCGCAGACGCCCCCCGCACCGCTCGGCGGAAGTTCGACCATCGACACTCGGAGGTGTTCAGCGAAGAGCGCGAGTCGCAATACCCCCGATACTACCTACAAAACTTCCACTACCAGTCGGATGGATGGTTCTCTCGCGACAGCGCTCGCCTATACGACACCCAGGTGGAAACGCTGTTTTCCGGCGCAGCCGACGCTATGCGGCGGCAAGCGCTTGTTCCGATCCATGAACATTTGAAGAGCATCGATCAACGCGGCGCCCAGCTATTGGATCTTGCGTGCGGCACCGGCCGGCTTCTCAGCTTCATCGCGCAGGCCTATCCGTGGATGCCCCTCACGGCGCTTGATTTGTCTACCGCTTATCTCGATGAGGCGAAACGTCTTCTCGGGGCCCGCCGCCGGCTCGATTTTGTTCACGCAAATGCCGAGGACACAAAGCTGCCGGACGCCCATTTCGACGTGGTGGTCAGCGTGTTCCTGTTTCATGAGTTGCCGCCCAAAGCGCGCCGCGCCGTCGCCCGCGAGATCGCTCGGGTCCTGAAACCGGGTGGCATGTTTGTGCTCGTCGATTCCATCCAGATGGGCGACCGCCCGGATTTCGATATCCTGGTCGAACATTTCCCTGTGGAGTTTCACGAGCCCTTCTATGCGAGTTACGCGAAAGAAGATCTCAACGCCCTTTTCGGCGATGAGGGATTGACGCCGAGGAGCCTCGACATGGCCTTCCTCTCCCGTGTTGCAAGCTTCGTGAAAACCTAGATCGCGTTACTTGAGTGCTTATTCTCTGGATATCGGGGCGACACACTCGGCTTGGATGGGGGGGGCGGCCCCGCCTTTGAGATTTATCGGAAAATCCACTTAAGTCCTGCTACACATCTGTCTGATAGAGCACCGCGTTGCGTTTGCGCGGCGCTTTTCGCCCTCAATGATAAAGAGCGCCTTTCCGCCGCCAGTTCATCTCTAGAAGTCGGGTCAATTATGGGAACCGTTAGCGCCGGCATCCGCCAAGGAAACCGCTTGTTTCGCTTTCAAAGCGACAAGCTTCCCGTGGCGATCCTGATCGCGTTTTTCGTTATAGACGTGTTTGTCTTCGCCTTT
>JBCDJH010000257.1:0-3908 GCA_038747965.1 Pseudomonadota bacterium | reverse complement strand
GGTGACAGCCTCCGACGGCGAGATCATCCTGTTTATCGATGAGATGCACACGCTTGTCGGCGCCGGTAAGACGGACGGCGCGATGGACGCCTCGAACTTGCTCAAGCCAGCGCTCGCCCGAGGCGAACTCCACTGCGTGGGCGCGACGACCCTCGATGAATACCGCAAATATGTGGAGAAGGACGCGGCGCTCGCCCGCCGTTTCCAGGCCGTGTTCGTCAGTGAACCGACGGTGGAGGATACGATCTCCATCCTGCGTGGCTTGAAGGAGAAGTATGAGCTGCATCACGGCGTGCGCATCGCCGACGGGGCCATCGTCTCTGCGGCGACGCTCTCCCATCGCTACATCACCGATCGCTTCCTTCCCGATAAGGCCATCGACCTCATCGACGAGGCGTCTGCCCGGCTTCGGATGCAGGTCGACTCCAAACCTGAGGAGCTGGACGAACTCGATCGCCGCATCATTCAACTGAAGATCGAGCGCGAGGCTCTGAAAAAAGAGGATGACGACGGCGCGAAAGATCGGCTCGTGAAGCTCGAAACCGAGTTGGTCGAGCTGGAGCAATCCTCCGCCGCGCTCACATCCCGTTGGCAGGCGGAGAAACAAAGCCTCGCCGGCGCCACCAAAGTGAAAGAGGAGCTGGACCGCGCCCGCCAAGAGCTGGCGGACGCCGAGCGCCGCGGCGATCTCGGCCTCGCCAGCGAAATCAAATACGGCCGCCTGCCGGAGCTTGAAAAGCGTCTTGTCGAGGCGGAAGCCGCCGGCGATAGCGGATCGCTTGTTCAAGAAGTTGTGGATACGGAGCAAGTCGCCGCCGTCGTCTCCCGCTGGACCGGCGTTCCCGTCGATAAGATGCTGGAAGGCGAGCGTGAGAAGCTCCTGCAGATGGAGGCCAATCTTGGTCGGCGCGTGGTTGGCCAGGCGGAGGCTGTCGGCGCCATATCAAACGCGGTGCGCCGCGCCCGGGCGGGCCTTCAGGACCCCAACCGGCCGATGGGTTCGTTCCTGTTTCTCGGGCCTACGGGCGTCGGGAAAACGGAGCTCACCAAAGCGCTCGCCGAGTTTCTGTTTGACGACGATAGCGCCATCGTCCGCCTCGACATGTCAGAATTCATGGAGAAGCACTCGGTCGCTCGTCTCATCGGCGCGCCTCCGGGCTATGTGGGCTATGAAGAGGGCGGCGTGCTGACGGAAGCCGTCCGGCGCCGGCCGTATCAGGTCGTCCTTTTTGACGAGATCGAAAAGGCGCACCCGGACGTCTTCAATGTCCTGCTGCAAGTCTTGGACGATGGCCGCCTCACCGACGGTCAAGGGCGCACGGTTGATTTCAAGAACACGTTGATCATCCTCACCTCCAATCTGGGCGCCGAGCATCTGGCGACGCAGCCAGGCGAGGGCGATGAAGCGTTGGCGCGCGCCCAAGTGATGGACGCTGTGCGGTCCCGCTTCCGGCCGGAGTTTCTCAACCGGCTCGATGAAATGATCATCTTCCACCGCCTCACGCGGGAGAATATGAGCCAGATCGTCGAGATCCAGTTGGCGCGCCTGCGCAGCCTTCTAGAAGACCGCAAAATCGAGCTGTCGCTCGATGCGCGGGCTGTCAAATGGCTTGGCGATGCGGGCTACGATCCCGTCTACGGCGCAAGACCGTTGAAGCGGGTTATCCAGAAACGCCTGCAAGATCCGCTGGCGGAGAAAATCCTGGCCGGCGACGTGGCGGATGGCGCGACGGTCGACGTCTCCGCCGACGAGAACGGGCTTCTCATCAATGGCGAGGCGGGCGGGCCGCCGCCGCATGTGACAGCGTCGGACATTCGCCCGCCGGACGCTTTGCTCAATTAACACCGCGCGGCGGGGCTGACTGGTCCCGCCGCTCTCACAGCAGGTCAAAGGAGTGGCGAATGGCGGACCCCGAGGGCGCTGGCCTGGATGAGGCGGCGAAGACTGAGGCGGTGCGGAAGGTGATCCGCAAAGTCGTCGCAAGCGCCGGCGGCGCGATCGATCCGGCGCAATTGCCCCATCTCATCCGCGCCCAGGTTGAGGCGGATGTGCTTCGCGATTTGGGCGGGGAGGACGCGCTGCGACGCCTTATCAGAGAGGCGTCGACGAGATAGCGGCATACGCCCTAAATCGGGACGCCCTTTTCTTCCAGCGTTTCAAACAGGTCGCGTTCCAGAAGACCCTGGCTGTCGCCGCCGCCGAACACAGTTCCGCTGGAGGCGAAGGTCGTGCCGAAGGTGCGGGCGAGATTTGCCGTTTGGCTGATGCCCGAAATGAACTCCCGCTCGCCGAGCCCGTCCAGCGGATGCAGGAAGATGGACCACACGAGGGATTGGGCGATCGCGTAGCGGGCGTCGAGCGCGCTGTCGAAGTTGGCCTGCATGAGGCGCTTCACCTGGTCGGGGCTCAATGCCGTTTCATCGGCCACCGGCGTCATAATCCGCATGCGCTGGGCCGCCTCGTCATAAACGAGAATGAGCGCCGTGCCCTCAATGGTGAAGCGCACGCTGCTGCCCTCGGCCTCCATGTTCTCATCCAGCGCGCTGATGATTTCGGTCATGCGGGCGACGCTCATGCCGCGGGGCAGTTCTGCGTCGCCCGCCGCTTGCGCGTGCGCCCGGGTCGCGAGCTCCGCTGAGAAGAGGAGGGCAAGCAACACGACGCTCGCCGCCGTCCGCGCTGCAAACTTCCGATACCGATGATTGAACCCGCGCATCGAACCCTCCGGTGACGCTTTTCATGCTTGGCTTAAGTATGGGGAGTGGGCCGCGTGTTTAAAAATCACGTCGCAGTGAGGCGGGCGCGAGGGACGCGCACTTCGTCGTTCGGTTCATCGATGAACTGCGGCGCGCGCCTGAAGGGGCTAAGCGGGCTCTTGTTCGGCGCGAGCCACTTCGTGGACGAAGGGCGCCGTCCGGCGGAGCGTTTCGATCTCGCTGCGCCGAGCTTCAAACTGCTGGAGCAGTTTGCCATTGAGCCGCCGGCCCGTCGCCACCTTAAGGCGCATGGGGTTGACCGCTTTGCCGTGTCGATGAACTTCGTAATGCAGGTGTGGCCCGGTTGATCGACCCGTTGAGCCCACATAGCCGATGATTTGACCTTGGCGCACGCGGGAGCCCGATTTTATCCCCTTCGCATAGCCCTTCAAGTGGGCGTAGATTGTTTTGTAGCCGTCACTATGACGAATACGGACGTAGTGTCCAAAGGTGCTGAAGCGAGAGGCTCGCTCAACCACGCCGTCGCCCGCCGCCATAATCGGGGTGCCGCTACGGGCCCCGAAATCGACGCCTTTGTGGTCCTTTGTGTATCCTAGAACCGGATGAACCCGAGGGCCGAAACCGGAGGTCAGTTTCGCGCCATTCAATGGCGTTTTCATTAGGAACTTCGTCGCGCTCCGGCCATCGGCATCGTAATAGTCCGTATTGTTATCGTCAGGCGTTGTGAAGCGATAATAAGCCTTCGGCGCGCCGCCTACGGTCATTTCGGCGAAGATGAGCCCATCGGACTTAATCGCCTCGCCCTCTTCGTCATAGAAGCGCGAGAACAGGGCGTCGAAGCTATCGCCGGAGCGGACCTGCCGTTGGAAGTCCACGTCGTATTTAAAGACGTCCATGAACTCGACGATCATGGCGTCGACCATGCCGGCGTCGTTGGCCGCCGTATAGAGGCTTGATTCAATGACGCCGCGCGCCCGTTGGCGATGCTCAACAAGGCTCACGGCCTCTTCCCGGGCGAGGTAGCCACGGCCCTCGCGCTCCACTTCAAGCCGCATTTCCGGGCTTGGGCGCAGCGTCATGGAGGCGAGCTGCAAGGTTGGCGGCTTCCGGCCCAACGCCGCGAGCTGCGCGACGCTCATGCGGGGCTCCGCCGCCTGCACGCGGATTTTCTCCCCCGACTGCATTGTGCG
>JBCDJH010000256.1:0-3935 GCA_038747965.1 Pseudomonadota bacterium | reverse complement strand
CGGTGATCGACTTGCGGCCTCCGGCCACTTCGTAAACATGGTTGAGCGCCGCGCGCGCCGCGCCGAAACCACAAATCGCCAACACTTGCGCGGCCATCGGCAAAGTCGGGAAGCGAAACTGATCGGTGTCGATGGAGGCGCCGGCGCCGCGGACGAACGTCCAATCTTCAGGCACAACCACATCTTCAACGACAAGATCATGGCTTCCGGTGCCGGACATCCCCACAGTGTCCCAGGTCTCTTCGATGCGGACCTTCTCCGACGGCATGACGGCCATCAACGGCAGTCCGCCGCCATCAGCGCCTTCGACCAATATGCCGACGCCGGTGTAGTCAGACCCCATGCATCCGCTGCCGAAGGGCCAACGACCATTGACGAGAATGCCGCCGTCCACCCTCTTGGCCTTCTGCGGCGGAAAGACGCCGCCGCAAAAAACGGCATCCGGATTGTCGCCGTAGATTTTGGCGACAGTCTCGGCGGGAAGCGACGCCAGATACTTGGAGCCGAAGGCGAAGCTCGCCACCCAGCCAGCGGACCCATCGGCTTCGGCGATCCGCTCAATCAGTTCTAGAAAGCGCATCGGCGTCACGTTCCGCCCACCGAATTGCTCCGGCACGAAGGAGCGATAAAGGCCGAGCGCCTTCAGCTCCTCAATGATGTCTTGGCTGATATGGCGCTGCGCCCGGAACTCACCACTGCGCGCGCGAATGTCGCCGAGCAAGGCGGAGAACCGCGCCTCGTCAAATGTCTGAAAAGGCAAATGGCTGACGGTGGCCGACGAAGGCCCACCGGCGACGTTTTCGTTTACGGCTAGCATGGTCATTCTCCCTTCAAAAATCGTTTATCAACAAGACCTTGGGCCTCTGCGCGGTCCGCCCAAACCTGCGCCGCGGCGACGAGGCGCTCATCGTCGCCTTTGCGCGCAATCAGCTGCAGAGCGACCGGCGCCCCCGTCTCCAGAGCGCCAAGCGGAATAGACAGCGCAGGATGGCCGGACAGGTTGAACGGTCGAACGAGACGCGACATCGGCACGGATTTCATAAGGTCGCCGGCCTCTGAGAGCTTCGGAGGCGCACAGGGCAATGTCGGCGTCGCGATGAGATCGAGCCCAGTAAGGGCGGCGTCCACATCGTCGGTGAAACGCCGCCGCACGTCCTCGGCCTCGGCGATCTGCGCATCCGTCACCAAGCGCCCCTTTGCAAGCCGCGGCGCCACGTCGTCACTGATGAGCCCGCCGTCCAACAGCGCGCCGAACGCCTCGAACGTCTCCCGGGAGATGACGGCGAGACCCGCCTCATAGGCGGCGTCGAAGGATGCGATGTCAATCTCGGCCGCCTCCCCGCCAAAGGCTTGGAGAGCGGATCGGCACCGAGACGCCACCTCGGGATCAGCGCCAAACGCGCCCCAACCGACCCGCAACGCCGTTGGCTTCACGGCGTCCGCCCGCCAATCGGGCGCGATCATCGCCATCGCCTCCGCCAGAAAGGAGGGGTCGGCGGCGAGGGGTCCAACGCAATCCAAGCTGGACCGCGCCGGCGTCGCGCCCGCGCGGCTCACGCGTCCGAATGTCGGCTTCAACCCGAAAACGCCGCAGCATGCAGCAGGCACTCGAATAGATCCGCCGGTATCCGTGCCGATCGCGAAATCACAATGGCCGGCCGCCGCGGCGGACGCCGAACCGCTGGAGGACCCGCCTGGCACATAGTCCGGAAATCGCGGGTTAGGCGGCGCGCCCGTGCACAGATTGACGCCAGTCAGGCCATACGCAAGCTCATGGAGCTGCGCTTTGCCGACCAGCCGCGCGCCCTTCGCCTTCAACCGAGCCACCACGTCGCTGTCGCGCGCGGCCGGCGCGGCGCCGGCGAACGCGCGGCTGCTGGCGCGCGTTGGACGCCCGGCGACGTCTAAGACGTCTTTCACCACCACTAAGGGGCCATCGCCGTCTGAGAGGTCAAAAAGCTCAGAGAAAACAGGGCCGCCGGCCCGAAACGGGTCGGCGAGCTCAAACCTTGTCTCTGCGATGTCTTTTTCGGCCAACACGCTCGCGCCTGAAAAGCTCCACCAATGACAGACAGATGACCGCGCAATACGTGAATTGTCAAGTAATATCGAAAAAGGCCCGTCCGGCGCGCGGCCCAATGGGCGACAAGGAGCTTCTCAACAAGGGCGCTAAGGCGCAAATCTCCTTGACAACCGCCGCCCAATAATAACAAATGTTACCAATTATCGGATGAAGGATAGCGTCGATGGCGGACATTATTTCAGCAACCCAGGCGATCACAACCGATCGTCGCGGCGTCTACGCGGCGGCTTTGTCCGATATTCCTTGGACGGAGGCCGGCAAATCGGGGATTTACCATAAACCCGTGCGCGAGGACGATGCGAACGGTCTGTTTCTGGGCATGTTGGCGTTTGACGCCCTGACCGGCAGCGACCTCCATCAACACCAGGCGACGGCCATAAGCTATTTCGTAGATGGCGGCTTAACTGACTATCAGGGAACGGCGCGGGTTGGCGAAGTCGGCGTTAATCTGGCTGGCGCCACCCATGACGCTATGGCCTATCAGCGTACGGTGCTTGTCGCCCGGTTGGAGGGCCCGGTGATTTACCCCGAATCCGCCGAGCCGCTTCACAGGCTTCATGTAGGCTCGCGCCGCGCTGGCGTGCGCAACGCTCAACCCGAGGTGATGCCGGACATCAACTTCATGCTCGACGATATCCCCAAAGTGCCAACGGCGGTGGGCGGCGTCGCCCGGCAGTTGGGTTTTGACTATATACGGACGTCAGACAATCGGCGCTTCTCGCAGCTTCAATTCGTACCCGGTTCGCGAACGCCCTATATGCGCGCATCCGATCGGCTGGAGCTGTGGGTGCGAGGCGGCGCGCTCGAAGCCAATGGCGTTGCGGCCGGCCCAAGCGATTTCTTGATTATCGAACCCAATACGGAGTTCCAACTGAAGAGCGATTATGGCGCGTTGGTTCTTGCGTGGGCGGATGGCCCAACACTGTGGTCGGAAGGTGAAGCGAAACCCGAGCTATTCGGCTTCTGATTTGGCGCGGCGGCGCCCCGCGGCCTGTTCTTTCGCTTGCTCCGTCGCGTCAGCTTCCAATACGTCGAGCGCGTTTGAGCGAAAACGCTGGAGATACCCGCGGAGCGTCTCCAACTCATCGTCGCTGAACCCTCTTTCAAGCCGAGCGCGGCGCTTCTCGCCGGTCGCCGAAATCAGTTTGTATAAGCGCCGTCCCTCCGAGGTGAGCTTCAACTCCGCCTCTCGCCGATTTGTCTCGCTGCGTTCCTTTGTGACCCGAGACAGCTTATGCAGACGACCGACAGCGCGGCTCACCGTCATTTTATCGAGCCCGATGAGTTGGGCGACGCCATTTTGCGAAATGCCCGGATGATTGGCGACAATTCGCAAGACCCGCCACTCATTCAAGTTGATGTCGAAATCGCGCTCAAAAAGACGCGAGAACGGCTGAGCCGTCATATTGATGACAGCCAGCATCAAGAAGAAAATCGGTTGGTCGTCGCCAACATCTTGCGCCGAAGACCGCGCGGCGGCGCCCTTTAGTGCAGTGCTTGGGCCTTTCACGGGCGCTTTCCTCAAAAATCGGACGTCCGCCACCGATAGGCCCGCCCTCCGCACCGCGCAAGCCCTCGGCGCCCCCGCCCCTACAGTTAATAGTAACGTATGTTATTGTCACCGCCGCTCTCTTGCGCTAGCGTCAATAAAACGACGGCGGGAAGCCGTCTTTCGGGAGGGCGATTATGAAAACGATCAAGACTATTTCCTCTAGCCTCAAAGTCGGCGTCAGCGCGGCGGCGCTCTGCGGCTTGGCCGTGGCGTCTGGCCCTGCTGCAGCGCAAACGGGCGAGCGCAGCGCGACGGACCTGAGCCTTGAGCAGATTACCGTCACAGCACGGAAAATCGAAT
>JBCDJH010000255.1:0-3943 GCA_038747965.1 Pseudomonadota bacterium | reverse complement strand
CTCGCCTAGGCCTCACTCGGAAGAACGCCTCCATTGAGTTTCAGAGGCTCGCGGGCATAAAGCTGCTGACGACCGAAGGTGTCGATGGATTGGGCGCCCTTATACGCGAAGTAGAGGCCCAGCAAGGAATCAAGCTCGATACGCGCCCCACGCTAGGGCAGCTAATGTCGGACCTTCGCGTCATCATGGACGGGGAGGCGGCGATGATCCTGCCATGGTCGGCCGTGCACCACCTAGCTGAAGACCCATCCCTTTCTGTGGCGACGATCTCCTCGCCGCGGTTGGAGCGGCGGATCGATCTGATATCGCGAGACGCTTTTCGCAATGCGCTGGCGGAGAGGCGGGTGGCCGAGGTTATCGGCGCTCTCGTTCCTCATTTGCTTGCAAAACGCTTGGTAAAGGGACGATCGCTCTGGCAGACGAGCGCTGGCGCGCATCTCTCGTCAGAGTAGTAGGTTGGGGGTGTGCAAAGGAAAGAATTGGCGCCGCCTCGCGTTTCGCCCCAGCCCAGGGAGCGGACTATGAAGGGGCTACCCCAGTAGTCTGATGATCGCGGCGCCCTTTGCCGATATCTGCGGTGATCGCTCGCTCTTGTGGGCTGGGCTCGCCGGCGATCGACTATCCGTTGCCCCTTAGCGTTCCAAAGCGGGGCAAGCGTTCCTTCCCTCTCAGACATGCGGCCCCTCGTGAGAAACGAAACCGTGTGCTTGATGCCCCGTAAGTGTCTGTCAAAACCCACGACCTCGCGGGGCAAGAAGCAAAAAGCGTCTCTCGGCGCGATAAGTCTTGAGGAGGAGCGGGATGCAACGACCAACGAAATGTGGATTGCTGTGCGGCGCAGCGGCCGTTGGACTCCGGATAAGCGCCGCTGCGGCGCAAGATACAACGGACCAGGGCGCAATGGATATGATCACTGTCACGGCTACGCGCCGTGTCGAGAGCATCCAGAGCGTTCCGGTTTCCGTTTCGAGCGTCGGAGCCGACCTCATCGAGAAGACCGGGGCCGTCGATCTCTCGGACATATCACTGATCATTCCAAACTTTGAGTTCTCCAGCACCGGTGTGTTGCCGAACCTCTACATTCGCGGGATTGGCACGGGCACAAGCCACTCCGTCGAACAGTCCGTCGGCCGTTTTGTTGATGACGTCTACATCGGTCGCGGCGCCATCAACCTGCACCCGCTTTTCGACATGCAGAATGTGGAGGTGCTCCGTGGGCCCCAGGGCACCCTCTTCGGTAAGAACACGCTGGCTGGCGCGATTATCATTAATACGGCCGATCCAACTCCTACATTCGAAGCGGGCGCCAACGTCTCGGCGAGCGATTTCAGCACCGTTGGCGGGGTGGTCGACGTAGACGGCTTTGTGTCGGGTCCGTTGACGGACAAGCTCTCCGCGCGGTTCGCGGTGAAGTACCGGGACCAGAACGGATATCTTGAGAACCGCTCTCCGGGTCCGGATGGCGCCGCTCAAGAAGACATTAATATGCGTCTTAAGTTCTTATGGGATGCCGGGCCGTCGACGCACGTGGGCCTAAAGGTCGAACATATGAGGCTGAACTACGACGGCCAAACGATGGTTGAAACCGTGGGCGGCGTGTTCCCCGGGGGGCCGCAAGCTGGCCAACCGCTGCCTCTCGCAGTGTTCCAGGCGTTCGATCCGTCGTTTGAATTTGACCGGGATTGGCGGATCAACGTCAATTGCGAAGCCGAGATCGCGGGCACGACTTTCTGTCCGGGCCGCCGTCAAGATACGACCAATGTTACGATCGACGTTAACCACGAGTTTCCTGGCGTCGGAACGCTGACGTCCATTACAGGTTTTCAGTCCTATGACTTTGGGTTTCGCTTCGCCACTGTTGACGGCGGCGTCGCCGGCGGCGCGTCTAGGTTCACAACAGGCGAGGTGTACAGAGGCATAACGCAGGAACTGCGCTTCACGTCTGAGCTTTTCCGCCGGTTCGACTACATAGCTGGGCTCTACTTCGAGCACAGCGATATTGACCGCGACGTTCGCGATGACCAAAACATACCAGCCTTCTTGACTACGTTCCCGCCGGGCGCCCTGCCGCCGCCACGCTCCCAGCGCGAGGACTGGGTTCAAGACACGATGACAATCGCGCTGTTTGGTCAGCTTCGATACAATCTGACTGATCAGATCACAGCGGTCCTTGGCGGCCGTTGGTCCTATGAGGAGAAAGACTTCGAGTTCATCAATGAGATTGTACCGTTCAACGGCGAGTTCGATGTCAACACTGGGCCGACATTCGCAGACGTGCGGACGGAATCGCGCTTCACGCCTTCGTTCACTCTGAGATATCAGCCATCGGACAGCTTAATGCTCTTTGGTTCGGTGTCACAAGGCCACAAGACCGGCGGCTTCAGCGACCGGTCGCAGGACAACCCTGAATTCGATGACGAACTGAACACGACCTACGAGTTGGGTATGAAAGCCCAGCTCTTTGGCGGCGCGCTGCAAACGAACGTGGCGTTGTTCCGAATGGAGATTGAAGATCTTCAAGTTGCGCGCTCGGTCGTCGGCGCGGTCAACACTTTCGAGGTTCAGAACGCTGCGGAGGCGGTGAGCCAGGGCGTTGAGTTTGATGCGGTCTGGTTCGTCAACGATTACCTTCGAGTGGGCGCCGATGGCGCCTTCACCGATGCGGAGTACGAGGACTTTCCAAACGCCGCTCCAAACTGTCCGGCGCTTGGTGGGCAAATCGATGAAACAGGTCTCTGTAACTTCGAGGGACTGCCGCTCATATTTGCGCCCGAGTTCAAGGGCGGCGGCTTCGTCGAGGTCGATACGCCGGACCTCGTGGGCTCCTGGGGGGTCAGCACCCGCGTCGACGCCACCTATTCGACTGAGTTTTATCCGGAGCTCACCTACAGTGAAAATCTCCGCCAAGACGATTACTACTTGCTTAATGCGAGCCTCAGGCTGACGTCGCCAGATAGCCCCTTCAGCGTGTCCTTTATTGGTCGCAACCTCACTGAGCAGCACGTGATCGCTTGGGGATTGACGGGCGGTTTCGTTGATTTCGTGGCGCCGCGCGCGCCTCGAGAGTTGATGCTGCGGCTATCCTATCGCCGCTAGCGCAGTAAGCCTTCGC
The DNA here is from genome assembly GCA_038747965.1 of Pseudomonadota bacterium. Taxonomy (GTDB): domain Bacteria; phylum Pseudomonadota; class Alphaproteobacteria; order Caulobacterales; family Parvularculaceae; genus JBCDJH01. The sequence goes on along the minus strand of JBCDJH010000255.1, from coordinate 831 downwards.
GAGGCGGCGCTGACCCTCTGGCGTCAGCGCCGGTTTGCGGCTACCCCACCGCGTCGGCGTCGCTCAAAGAACGCAGTTCTGACGGGGAGTGCCCAAAGTGCTCTTTAAACGTGCGACTGAAGTGGGAAGAACTCTTAAAGCCCCAGGAAAAGGCGATCTCAGTGAGCGAATAGCCTTGCATCAATGGGTCGAGTATGTCGGCCCGGCACTTCTGAAGCCGCCGCGTCCAGATATGTTTATGTACGGAGAGCGCGTCTCCTTCAAACAACTTGTTAAGCGTGCGTACGGAAATACCGTGGGCGTTTGCGATCATAGTGGGCGAAAGCGCGTACTCCCGAAGGTGTTCATCTATAAACGCCCGAATGCGCATATATTGGTTACGACTATAAGTCGACATATCGCGGCAACTCGGCGGCGTGGCCGACAGGGCGGCCGAGTTGACGATAGCCATAAGACTGCGAAGCACGCGTGCGGCCTCCGCCGGTTCGATGTAAGGAAGTTCGTTTACAAAGGATGTTAGAAGCTGCGCTCCAACACGCCCGACGCCCCGTTTGCTGTTGATTGCGACGCCGGACGCCCGCTTGTTCAAGTCAACGGCGTCATCAAGCAGTGACATCGGCGCCCGGAGAACAAACTGCTTTATTGACGACTCAAAGAGCAAATCAAACTCTAGATCCGTTCGGAGCACTGTAAAGTCGCCCGGGTGAAGGACGGCATGGTGGTCGCCGTGGCGCACGAAACTGTCTGGCAAGACGATCGCAACTACTTTGCGGTGATCCTGCTCGAAGCGATTTAGTAATCAAGACCGCAGCTCAAAGGGTGGCAAATCGG
>JBCDJH010000254.1:0-3946 GCA_038747965.1 Pseudomonadota bacterium | reverse complement strand
CTTCCGCCTTGATGTTCGCCGAAACACGCAAGTCTCGGTCGATGCGCTTTATGACTCCATCGTCGAGGGTCGGATTTCCTCAGGCCTGCAGGACGATACCACGTTTCGACCTCAGATTGAGCGGTATGGCGGCGGCGTCCAAGTCTCCCAAGTGATCAACCGGGTTCGGGGGACGATTGGCGCGAACTACACCCGCATCGATCTGCAGAGTGAGGATGGCAGCCAGAACTTCCGGGACCGGGAGATTGGCGAATACGGCGCCCGAGTGGAGTATATCGTTTCCCCGTCGACCAGCCTCTTCATGCGTGCGAGCTATGCACGCGTGCAATATGACGACCCGCAAGGCACTCAGTTCGACGTAAATGGCGACGGCGTTATTCAGAACGTCGACATCGACGCCGACGGCTTTTTTGCAAGCCCGGGCGATGTCATCGAAGAGGGACTTCCGGGTATTCGCGACAACGAGGCGCTTCGTATCGGCGTCGGATCCGTCTTTGAGATCTCCCGGTTGCTTCAGGGCGAAGTGTCCATCGGCTATCTGGAGACACAGTACGATAGTCCATTCTTCAATGACGTGGATGGTATAGATCTGGATATCGGTCTCACCTGGTTCGCGACACAGTTGACGACCATCCGTCTCGCGGGCGGAAGCTCCATTGAAGATTCGACGATCCCCGGATCGTCCGGTTTCCTGAACTACTTTGGCCAAGTTAGCGTCGACCATGAGTTGCGTCGGAACATCCTGGTCTCCGCCACCGTCGCATATTCAGAAGACGACTATGAAGGCATTCCGCGGGAAGACCAGCGTATCGGCGCGGACATCGGCATCGACTATCTGATGAACCGCAACATCGCCGTCACCGCGCGCTACACCTATCAAGATCGCGACTCCACCGACGCCCAGATCCCTTTCACCCAGAACATCGTTTACCTCGGGCTGAGAGGGCAGATTTAGGGCGACGCGGCTTCAGCGTTTCACTTGGCGCCGCATTTGCGAATGCGCCTCGCAGCGTCGCGGCTTTCCGGATAAGATCCGAAAAAGCTCTCGCGCGTAGAGTGTGCGGCGACGGAGACGGCTCCGGTGAACGGCATGAAGCTGAGGATGGGTGGCATGATCTCGCTCAAAGCGATGTCTGTGAGCGCGGCCCCGAGCCGTGGGGGCGGCGCATTGCGTCATCCCGGAATGGGTCAGGCTCATGGCTGACGGCGGCCCCGGCGATTACGATCTAGCGTCCGCGCCTTTGCACGCCCCCGCGGGCGGCGGCGCGGAGTTTGATCCCAAAAAAGCGATCGCCTTTTTGCGACGGCGCGCCAGCGTCATTGGCGGCTGTGTCGGCCTTATTACCGTGCTCGCCGCCGTCGTCTCCTTGCAGCTCACGCCAATCTACACGGCCGTCGCTGAAGTCCTGATCGAGTCTCGCGAGAAGAACGTCCTTGATGTGAGTTCGGTTCTGTCGAACCTCTCGGTGAGCTCAGATGTGGTTGACACCGAGGTCGAGGTGGTGCGCTCCCGCCAACTCATGGCCCGGGTCGTCAAAGACCTCGATCTCACCAAAGACCCAGAATTCAATCTGGAGCTCGAGGAAGAGGGGCTCATCGACCGGTTCAATCCGATCAGTCTTCTTCGTGACGCCGTGAAGGGCGAAGACGACGAAGCCATGCTGACCGAGGAGCAAAAAGCGGCGGCTGAGTTTGATGGCGTCGTCGATGAGCTCTTGAAGGCCACGTCCGTGATGCGGAATGGGCTCACCTTTGTGATCCAGATATCGGTGAAATCTGAGGACCGTTTCAAAGCGGCCGAGATCGCGAACGCCATCGCCAATTCCTATCTCATCGACCAGATGGAGGCGAAGTTTGACGCAACCCAGCGTGCCAATGATTGGTTGTCCGTCCGTCTTGCCGAGCTGCGCGAACAGTTGCGCATAGCTGAGAACGCGGTGGAGTTGTATCGGGCGGAGAACGATCTTCGCCAACAAGAAGGCGTCTCGTTGAATGAGCAGCAGCTCGGGCAGCTCAACGCGCAGCTGGCCCTAAGCCGCGCCGACCGAGCGGAAAAGCAGGCGGGCCTGCGCAACATTGAAGGCCTGTTGCGCAATGGCCGAGGCGTGGACGATGTCGCCGAGGTTTTGAACTCCACTGTCATCAGTCGCTTGCGCGAACAAGAAGCCGTAGTCGTCCGTAAACGGGCCGAGTTCGCTTCCCGTTACGGCGCTCGGCATCCAGAGATGATCAAGGTCGGCCGCGAACTGAGCGATCTCGAAAATCAGATCAAGGCGGAGGTCAATCGGATTGTGAATGGCCTGCGCAACGAAGTCGACGCCGCCGCGGAGCGCGAACGGTCGCTGAAGCGCTCGATCGAACAGCTGAAGGCCGGCGCTGCGGAAGACGATCGCTCGCGCGTTCGGCTGCGGGAGCTTGAGCGGGAGGCGGAAGCGAACAGCGCCCTTTATGAGAGCTTCTTGAACCGCTTCAAGGAAACGACGGAGCAAGAGGGGCTGCAAGAGGCGGATGCGCGGATCATCTCCAAGGCGACGCCTCCCATCCGGCCGACGTTCCCTAACACCAAGCTCAACGTGGCCGGCGCGCTTGTGTTCTCGGCGCTGCTCGGCCTTGGCGCGGCGCTGCTGCTGGAACGGCTCGACAGCGGATTTCGAACGGCCGATCAATTGGAAAACGCGCTTGGCATGCTGCACCTGGCGTCCGTTCCGCATCTTGATCGCGCGCAGCGGAAGGTGGACGGAAAAACCCTGTCACCGCAGGATTACATTCTGATCAAACCTTTGTCGGCCTTTGCGGAATCCTTCCGTTTTCTGCGCACCGCCGTCATGCTTTCGGATGTCGATCGGCAGCCGAAAAGCATTCTGTTCACGTCCGCCCTGCCCGGCGAAGGCAAGACCACCACGGCGGTTTGCTTCGCCCGTTCCGCCGCCTCGTCGGGCGTCAAAACGATATTGGTGGATTGCGACTTGCGCCGTCCGGCCGTTCAGCGCGCCCTCAACATCGCGCCAGAGCAAGGGCTTGTGGAGCATCTTGCCGGCCAAGCTTCCCTGGATGAGGTGGTCGTGCACGACGAGGCCTCGAGCCTCGACATTATCCCCGTCGTCTACAACGCGGCGACACCGCCCGATTTGTTGGCGTCCGAATCGCTGAAGTCGCTCTTGCGCCGGCTGTCGTCCGAGTACGATCTTGTTGTCTTGGATTCAGCGCCCGTCCTGCCCGTCGCGGGGACGAAAGCGCTCGCGCAGGCCGTGGATAAAACGATCTTCGTCGCCCGGTGGCAAGATACGCCCCGCGAAGCCAGCCGCGCCGCCGTGAAGGACTTACGTAATCTACGCGTCAATCTAGCCGGCGGCATTCTGAGCCAAATGGACGTCCGGAGCCAAAAGGCGCACGGATATGGCGACGCCGCATATTACCAAGGTCGATACGATACCTACTACACAGACTAATTCACCGATGGATGCGCCCCGCATCTCGCCTGTCGCGAAAGCGCGGACCATATTCCATCGGGCTGTGTTCGCGATGCGAAGACGCGTTTGGGGGCCGATCGAGCCCTACGGGTTATCAATTTCCCTCGGCGTGACAATTTTTGTTGCGGCGCTGATGATCGCTCAATCCACCACGAGAATGATTGCCGAGTTCGGCTCTTTGAGCGCGCAGCAGCTGCCCGCGGCCCTTCGCACGGGGCCCGCGCCTAGCAACGCGGATTTAATGGAAGCCGCGGCGCGCACTGAGGCCGCCCTCTCGATTGATCCGGACAATCCCGATCTCCTTGATGATCTAGGCCTCTTCAAGCTCACGCAAGCGCTTCGATCCCAAAACGCGCAGGCGCGCACCGCCCTGCTGGACGCAAGCCTCGCCAGTCTGGAGCGGTCCTTGTCAGCCGCCCCCATGCGGCCGTCCGTATGGATGCGGTACGCCTACGCCCTTGAGCGCCGCCGCGGGT
>JBCDJH010000253.1:0-3996 GCA_038747965.1 Pseudomonadota bacterium | reverse complement strand
CCCGTACGGCGCAGAGAAAAAGCCGCCGCTACCCAGCGACTACGCGGCCATGGTGCGAAAGGTGGCGGCGCCCCTCGGCGTACGCTTGGTGTTTGAACCTGGACGGATGATTGTTGGGAACGCCGGGATTCTCGTCGCCAAAACGCTCTATGTGAAGGACGCCGCAGTGCGGCGGTTTCTTATTCTGGACGCCGCGATGAACGATCTCATCCGGCCGGCGCTCTATGACGCCTACCACGAGATCATCCCCGTTCAGGAGCCGGACACCGAGGCCCGCATCGCCCACGACGTGGTGGGGCCCGTCTGCGAGACCGGCGACACCTTCGCCCGGGGACGCGACTTGCCGCCTCTCTCATCGGGCGATCTTGTCGCCATTATGTCAGCAGGGGCCTATGGCGCGGTGCAATCCTCAGAGTACAACACACGGCCCTTGGCGCCGGAAGTTCTGGTGCGCGGCGACGCCTTTTCCATCATCCGTCCACGTCCAGATGTCGCGGATATGATTGACCGCGACGTCATTCCGAACTGGTTGTAATCGAGAAGGGCGGCCCAGCGACGCCGGACGTTTAAGGCGCGCTTGAGATCGCCTTACGCCGCAGCCTGCGCGGCTTTCCCGCTCGCGCCGCTGGCCTCCGTCAGCCGATTAAGTCGGCGATGCAGGGCTTTGCGCTGTCCTTCATTCTCAAATTCGAACTCGAACTGGGCCTCGCCGCCCGCCACGGCGATGACGCGCGCCGGCGCTTCGATACCCCAGCCTGCCGGCGAGAGCGTCGCAAGCGCACCGACGGGCACACCCTTCGCCCCGCTTTGCAAACGCAGCCGCGCGCCGGTCGCCGACACATCGATAAAAGTGGCGCGCGCCTCCACCGCGCCGACCCGGACGACGCAAGCGTCTGACAATTGGGCGCGCCCCGCCACGCGGCGGTTCAAGAGCTCGAACGTATCCTCAAGCGCGACGCTGAGCGTTTTGTCGAGGCGAGAGATCTCATCCTCGACCGCGGCGGCGCTCGCCAAAATCCGCTCTGCGAATCCATCCGCAGACTTGGCTTGCGTCGCCATGTCGCCAACCGCGTCGGAGACGATACGGGCGCTCTCAGAACTCTCATTGAGGCCCAGGCGGATCCGTTCGGCCCCCGCCGATTGCTCTTGAACGGCCTCAGCGGCCTTCGAAATGTTCGCGTCGATTGATTCAACAGTGTGCGTAATGCGCTCGATGGCCGTGACAGCGTCCTGGGTGCGCTCTTGCATGGTCTGGACTTGCTCGTCGATTTGCGCGGTGGAGCGCTGGGTCTGGTCGGCGAGCCCTTTAACCTCGGAGGCGACCACGGCGAAGCCCTTGCCTGCTTCGCCAGCGCGGGCGGCTTCGATGGTGGCGTTAAGGGCGAGCAGATTGGTCTGCTCGGCGATGTCGCGGATGATGGTCACGACCTCCGCCACGTTGGTGGCCGCTGCGCTCATGGCGCTGACCAAATGTTTCGTGTCGTCCGCTAGGGTCCGAGCTTCGCTGGAGTAACGCGCCGCGCGGCTGGTCTGGTCAGAGACGGTTTCGATGGATGATGAAAGGTCGTTCGCTGACTGAGAAACCCGCTCAACCGCGTCGCGCCCGGCGCTGGCGGATCCGTCGATCCGGTCGGCCGACTGCGAGGCTTTGAGCGCCACGTCAGCCATCATCTCAGCGACGTCGCCGAGCGCCTTCATCTCGCCGCACACCCCTTGGACGGCGGTCAAGAGTTCGGTTTCAATCTTACCGCTCAACGTTCGGATTTCGCCGCTGCGATCGCTGAAATCGCGAATGCGGTTTCGCAGCGCGTCGTTTTGCCCACGCTCCGGCGCATACATGGCCGCATGAAGACGCCGGAGGACTTGAGCCTGCTTCGGCGCGGACATCTCCAGATCAGCCGGCGGCGGTCCGGGATCGGCGGTAGCCAAGGCTGAAAGATAGGGGAGCAAACGGTCGGCGAACGCGTTCTCATCGGAAGACGTCAATCGCGCGAAGAAAGTTGAAAACCAGCGCAGCGCCATGGGATTGCCTAACTGAGTCGCCATTCAGGCTATGTGAGATTGCAACCTAACCCTATGGTTGCAAATAAACCGTAAAGCACGCCTTTTAGGAGCGGTGCGGTGCAAATGTCGGGTTTCGTAAACAATCTGCCGCATTAAAGTCAGGGGCAGCGCGGCAAACAGAGGATTGGGCGGCACGGTGTTTGGCGTCAAAAAGACGGATCGCCCCGGCGCGGCTGCTTCGCCAACGCGCCGCTCAGCCCTAAATGCGCCGGGTTTACGGCGCATCCGCGATCAACTTCGCCAGGCCCGACTGATTCTCACCGTAGAGCGCGGGCTTGCCGCGGCCTGGCCAGCCCTTGGGGTCGTGAGCGGCTATCTGGCGGCGTCGCTCCTCGGCGTGTGGGAGGTTGCGCCCCGCGCCGCCCATATCGCCGTTCTCGCGGCCGCCGCTGTGGTCAGCGCCGTCCTCTTCCTCCGCGCCTGGCGCGCGCTCCCGCCGCTTCGGCCTCAAGCGGCCGAGGAACGTTTGGAGCGGGATAGTCGCCTGCCCCACCAACCTTTGCAGGCCTTACAGGACGCGCCAGCAACGGATTTGTCGGAAACCGGGGCCGCCTTTTGGCGGGCGCACCGGGCCCAGTCCGGCAGGGCTTTGCGCCGGACGCGCCTATCCCCGCCAGACCCGCGGCTCCGGCGGCGAGATCCAATGGCCCTTCGCATGGCGGCGACCTTCGCCGTCATCTGCGCCGCAGCGCTCGCCTGGAGCGACGTCGGCCAGCGCCTGCGCCAAGCCGTCTCGCCGAGCCTTGCCGCAAGGGCCGGTTCACTTGATCTCGACGTTTGGATCACCCCTCCGGACTATACGGGCCTAGCGCCTATTTTCCTGGCGGGACCGAACGCGCGGGGAGGGCCGAGACCCGCGCCGCCTGAGGCGCCTTCCGGCTCAACCATCTCGGTACGGCTCGACAGCGCGGCGCGAAACGGGGCGTTGATCCTGCAGCCGGGCCAAGGCCCGCGCACCAAACTGCCACTTGTCCGTCAAACCGAAGGCGGCCTGAGCATTGATGCATCTCTTGAGGAAAGCGCGAGCGTCGCCCTCAAAGCCGGCGGGGTGAGCCGCAAATGGCGCATTGACGTTGTGAATGACGACGCCCCGGTCATCCGCTTCCTGGAGGACCCGCAGGCCACGGACGATGGCAGGTTGAAGCTGAGTTTTGCAGCCCGCGATGATTACGGCGTCGACGCGGCGCGGGCCGAAATACGGTTGGTTGAGGCGCAGCCCTTTCCCCTCACCGGCGCTCCGGAGCCTGCGATCTTCGAGCAGCGGCGCATCACGCCTCTGGCGTTCTCAGCCCAAGGGTCCGCAGAGCATCGCCGGGAGACGACGCTCGATTTGCGGCAAGACCCCTGGGCTGGGCTGACCGCCGAAATTGTTCTGATTGCAGAGGATGCGAAGGGGCAGACCGCACGGTCGCAGCCGCGCCGCGCTGTGTTGCCCGAACGCGAGTTCTTTGCGCCGCTTGCAAAAGCCATCATCGAACAGCGCCGCAAGCTGGCGCTGGCGCCGCGCCAATGGCCGCGCGCCGCCCAAGCCTTCGAAGCGCTGACGCTAGCCCCCGAACTTTTCTTCGACAACGCGCGCGACTACCTGCTGCTCCGGTCAGCATACTGGCGATTGGTGTATTCAGAGGGCGAGGCGTTGGAGCCGTTGACGGAGCGCCTTTGGGACCTCGCTTTGCGCTTTGAGGATGGCGATCTTTCGCTGGCGCGCCGCGAGCTCGAAGCGGCCGTGGAAGAGCTGCGCCAAGCGCTGGAGCGCGGCGCATCGGCCGAGGAAATCGCTGAGAAAAGCGCAGCGGTCCGCACCGCGATGGAGCGCTACATGGCGGCGCTGGCGGCGAACGCCGCAGCAAATGGCGACTTCGCGGAAGCCGGGGGCGAGGATGCGTGGTCAACGGATGATTTGCGTGAAATGCTGGAGGCGGTGGAATCGCT
>JBCDJH010000252.1:0-4019 GCA_038747965.1 Pseudomonadota bacterium | reverse complement strand
TTAGGCGTAAGCCTCGGCGCGGCGGCGGCGGCGGCGGCCGCTGGATCGCTCGCGACTTTCGCGCTCGTCGCGCCTCATCCGGCCGCCAACGGCGCGACTTCCGATACGTTCAAGCAACTCGATCTGTTCGGTGAGGTGTTTGAGAAAGTCCACGCCAACTATGTGACGGAGGTAGAGGACGCGGAGCTGGTGGAGGGCGCCATCAATGGCATGCTGTCCACCTTGGACCCGCATTCGAGCTACCTCACCCGCGACAGCTTCGACGATGTGCGCGAACAAACGACCGGCGAATTCGGCGGTCTTGGCATCGAAGTCACGATGGAGGACGGCCTCGTCAAAGTCGTCGCCCCGATCGACGACACGCCAGCCGCCAAGGCCGGCGTTCAAGCCGGCGACTTGATTGTGACTCTCGACGAGGAGCCCGTACTGGGCATGAACCTGTCGGATGCGGTGGAGATCATGCGCGGCGCGCCCGGCAGCGACATCACCATCGGCGTTCTGCGCGAGGGCAAGAGCGAGCCCTTCGACATCGTGATCACCCGCGCCGTCATTACGGTGAAGTCCGTGCGCAGCCGGATTGAAGACGACAATATCGGCTACATTCGGGTGACGACCTTCAGCGAGCAGACGGAAAAGGGATTGAAGGCCGCGCTCAAGGATCTGCGCAAAGAATTGGGCGACGACATGATCGGGATCGTCCTCGATCTTCGGAACAATCCGGGCGGTCTCCTAGATCAAGCCGTCGCCGTCTCCGACGTTTTCCTGGAGTTCGGCGAGATCGTTTCGACGAAAGGGCGCAACAACAGAGACAGCCAGCGCTACAACGCCCGCCGGGGCGATGCCAGCCGCGATGTGCCGATCGTGGTGTTGGTGAACGGCGGGTCGGCGTCGGCGTCGGAAATTGTCGCCGGCGCGCTGCAGGATAACAAACGCGCCGTCGTGCTTGGTACGCGCAGCTTTGGGAAGGGGTCCGTTCAGACCATTCTGCCGCTGCGCGGCGGCGCGGATGGGGCGCTGCGTCTAACAACGGCGCGCTACTACACGCCGTCAGGCCGGTCGATCCAGTCAACCGGCATCGAACCCGACATCATTGTCGAGCTTCCGAGCCTCACAACGGACGAAGACACGAAAGAGGAAGGGGAAGAGGACGACGCGCCGCGCCGGCCGACGGAAGGGACGTTGCCCAACGCCCTTGATGCGGAAGGCGAAAAGCCAATTGAGGGCGATGAAAGCGTCGCCGCCGCGTCAGATGACGAAAAAGAGGGTGATTATCAGCTCCAGCGCGCCTCAGAGCTTCTGAAAAGCGCTTGGCCAAGCCCGGTGGCGATGGTCGACGCGGTGCGAACTGAGAATGCTGAGAAAGCCGCCGCTGCGGAACCCGAGGCCGCGGATGGCGAGGGGGCGGATAGCACAACGGCTGAACCGAAGGCTGAGTAGGACCCGGCCCGCGATCACGGACCATTAACCCTAAGTCCTTACCTCTTTTCTCTGGACGAACAGCGCGCCCGCTTGGCGACGAGCGGGCGGCCAGAGGAGAGGGCGGTTTCGCCGATGGCTTCGGCAAAACAGAAGAACAGTAAGGCGTCAAAGGCCTCCAAGGCCCCCAAGGCGACGAAGCGCGGACGCGCCCGTCGGCCTTTGGGCCTCTTATCGGTCGCGACCTACGGCGTTTTCGGGCTGGCGGCTGTCATCGGCGGCGCCATCGCGATTTTTGGCGATCCCCTGGCCGGAGAGCCGCGCGTCTTGGTGGCGATCGACCCCAGCGAAGCCCAGTTGCGCCAAACCGTGGCGCAAGCTGAGGCGATCGACACAGCCCCCCCCGCATTCAGCGCTCGGCCCGGCGCCCCAACGCCGACAATCAAGCCGCCTCTTCCCGCGGCGTTCGACGCCGCTGGGCCAGTCTTTGACGAACCCAGCGAGCCTGTGATCGATCCAACGCTTGTGCGCGAGACAGACGTCGGTCCCCTGCCACACATCGCGGAAGATGGCCGGCGCGCGTCCAAAACCTACGCGCGGCCTTTTGATCCCGCCGATGGGCGCCCACGCGTCGCCCTCATCGTATCGGGCCTCGGTCTCTCCCAGGCCACCACAGCGAAAGCGATCCGCGACTTGCCGGCGGACGTGACGTTGTCCTTTGTGCCTTACGCCAAGAATTTGCCGACATGGAGCCGGGAGGCCAGGGCCGCCGGCCATGAGGTGATGCTTGAGCTGCCCATGGAGCCGTTTGACTACCCGGCGAACGATCCTGGTCCTTACACGCTGCTCACCGGCAACTCGCGGGCCGTTAACGCGGAACGGCTCGATTGGCTGATGTCGCGCTTTTCAGGCTACTTCGCGGCGATCAACTATCTCGGCGGCAAGTTCACGTCGTCCAACACCTCGCTCAAGCAGGTGATGGAGACGCTGGAGGCGCGGGGCGTCGCCTATATCGATGATGGGTTCTCCCAGCAGACGGTCTTGAAGTCTGTTCAGGCCAACGTTGAGGGCGAGTGGGGCGTTGTAGACCGGGTGATTGATGCGCGCCTTTCGGAAAAAGCGATTGATGAGAAGCTGTTGGAGCTCGAAGCGCTCGCAATTCAGAACGGCGCGGCGCTTGGAAAAGGCTCGGCCTATCCCGTGACCATCGATCACATCGCCTCGTGGGTGGATGAGATCTCCGAACGGGGCTATGTGTTGGCTCCTGCGTCGGCTGTCATCGAAACGCAGCGGTTTCGCCGGTAACGCCGCTTTGTAGGCGACTGGATCGGCGGGAAGCGCGCTCGGTGGGCGGCGGCCTGTGCGGCGGGGCCGCGAGCGGCGCGATTGGGGATGCGCCGCAATCTGAGTGCTTATGACTGATCTATCCATATACCGCCCAAATGTGGGCGTCGCTCTTTTCAACGCCTCAGGCGCGTTGTGGATGGGCCGGCGCATCTACTTCGATGAGGCGGATCCGGAGATGGTAAAGGCCGACGGGCGGTGGCAAATGCCCCAGGGCGGCGTCGATCCCGGCGAGGAGTTCGGGGCCGCCGCGTTCCGCGAGCTTGAAGAAGAGACGGGCGTAAAGGCCGCCGAACTCATCACGGTGACGCCCGGGTGGCTCACTTATGAGTTCCCAAATGGCAAAAAGAAGAACGGTCATGTGGGTCAGCGCCAGAAATGGGCGGCCATGCTTTTTCGCGGCGACGATGCGGACATCGCGCTCGACCGGCATGAGCCGGAGTTCGACGCTTGGCGCTGGGCCGAATTGGAGGAGGCCTCGGCCCTCATCACGCCATTCAAACGCGAGGTCTATGGAGAGGTGGTCGCCGCGTTTCGCCCGATCCGCGATCTCATCCGCAAAGGCGTGATTTCTTGACGGCCCGACCTCGCCGCCATCCCGTCGTTCTCATCCACGGCGCGTTCTGCGCCGGCTGGGCGATGAGCGGCTGGAAATCAGTGTTTGAGTCCGCCGGCTATGCGTGCGCGGCGCCGGACTTGCCCCACCATGCGATCGATTGGCCAGCTGAATCGCCGGATCCAAATCTCTCTCGATTGGGTTTGAAGGCGTACACAGACCATATTCTACATGAGTGCGAGGCCCTTGAGGATAACCCGATCTTGATCGGGCATTCGCTCGGCGGCCTCATCGCCCAACTCGCGGCCGCCCGCCGGCCGGTCGCGGCCATCATCCTCCTTGCGCCCTCTGCGCCGTGGGGCGTGATGCCAACCAGCCTGCGCGAGGCGCTGACGCCCGCCGCCATGTCGTTTTTGGCGGGGCCCTATTGGCTGAAGCCGATTTTGCCGGACTTCACCATTGCGTGTGAGAGTTGTTTCAACCGCGTTCCGACCAAGGACCAAGGCGGCATCTTTGACGGCTTTGTACCGGAGTCGGGCCTCGCCACGTTCGAGACATGGCAATGGGCGTGGGACTTACGTCGCTCGAGCTGGGCGGCGCCGCACGCGGTGGATGCGCCGATGCTGATCCTCTCTGGCCGGGATGACCGTGTGAACCCGCCGAGCACGGCGGCGAAGATTGGCGAGCGCTATCCCGCGGCGGA
>JBCDJH010000251.1:0-4021 GCA_038747965.1 Pseudomonadota bacterium | reverse complement strand
GTTCGATCCGTTCCACCGGGCGCTGCCCGCCGCCGGCGGCGAAGAGGCGCGGGCCGAGGAGGAGACCGCGCCGGAGACGACGCTCGATCTGGAGCTTTTCGGGGTGCGCGTCTCAGAACGGGACGATGACGGCAGCGCCGTTATCCGCACCTTGGACAATCGGCAAGCGACGTTCCTGATTGGCGATGAAATCGGCGATGGCACGGGCGTCTACCTGCGCCGCATTCTCGCGGACCGGGTGGTGATTTCCCACAAAGGCGCGCTTGAAAGCCTCGCCTTCGCCCCTGCAAAGCGAGGAGATGCGCCGCGCCGCCAAGGAACAGCGGTGACGCCGCCTCGCGGCCGCGGAAGATCTGCGCCCGCGTCCGCAAGGGCGGGCGGCGCTGAGCCACAGCTTGTGCAGCTCGGCGCTGATGTTGAGGCGCTGATGGCGGCGTTAGAGGTCCGCCCCTTGCAAGACGACAATCAGGAAGTTGTTGGCGTTTTGCTCTATCCGCGCGGCGACGGGGGCCTGTTCGAACAAGCGGGGTTGAAGGTGGGCGATCGGTTGATGCGTCTGAACGGCGAGCTGGCGCGCTCGTCCGAAGAGGCGGCCCGCGCCCTTGAGCAGCTGCGCGGGCTTGATGAAGCCGAAGTGACGGTGCTGCGGGGCGGCGAAGAGGTGCGCTTGCGCCTAGGGCTCGCGGGCGGGTCATGATCGCCTCCCGTCCGCGCCGAGTGGGCCGCCCGTCTTTGCGAAGCGTTGCGACGCGCGTCTGCGCGGCCTTGGTGCTGGGCGCCGCGCCGCTCGCCCTTGGGGCCCCATCAGCGTTTGCCCAAGATCAAACCCTCAACTACCGCGAAGCCGATATTCAGGCGTTCATCGACGACGTTTCGATGTTCACCGGGCGGATGTTCATCGTCGATCCGCGGGTGAAGGGCAAGGTCTCGGTCTACGCGCAGCAGCCCATCAGCCCGGATGAGGTGTTTCAGGTTTTCCTCTCGACCCTGAGGGTCTATGGCTTCACCGCCATCCCCACCAGCACCGGCGCCTTCAAGATTGTGCCCGACGAGACGGCGGCGCAGGACGCCAACCCCGTCGGCGCGGCGCAGCTGGAGGGCGATCAGGTCGTCACCGAAGTCTTTCAGCTCGCCTTCGCCCAGGCGAATGAAGTGGCGGCGACCTTACGCCCCCTCGTCAATCGCCAAGGCCAGGTGACGGCGAGCCCGCGCACCAACAGCCTCATCGTCGTGGATTACGCGCAGAACATGCGCCGCATCCGGCAAGTCGTCTCCGAGCTTGATCAGGACGCCTCCGTTATCGAGACCGTCCAACTGCGCAACACGACGGCCGGTGAAATGGCGCGGATCATCGCCTCTCTCAGCGGCTCCGGCGCCGAAGGCGGCTTGAAGGGGCTGAACTACTCCGTGGTCGCGGTCGAAAGCAGCAACAGCTTGCTCATCAAGGGCGAGCAAGCGGCCATCGATCAGCTCAAGCCCATTATCCGGCGGCTCGATCGGATCAGCGAATCCAACACCGATCTCGGCGTCATCTATTTGAAGTACGCCGACGCCGAACAGTTGGTGCCGATCCTCGATCAGGTGAGCCGAAGCCTGAGCGAGACGGCGCCCGGCGGCGAGGATGGGCCCAGCCGGCCCGCAGGCATCGCGTTTCATCAGCCCACGAACGCGCTCATCATCAATGCGGATCAGGAAACGCAGCGCGCGCTCGCCGGCGTCATCCGCCAGCTTGACATTCGCCGCGCGCAAGTTTTGGTCGAGGCGATCATCGTGGAGATATCGGACGTCGCGGCGCGCCAGTTGGGCGTCCAATACGTCCTCTCCGGCACCGACGAAAGCGCGGTTCCGTTCTCATCCACCAACTTCTCGCGGTCTGCGCCGGATGTTTTGGCGCTCACCGGCGTGCTCATCAATGAGTCGGAGAGCGGCGGCGACGAAAACGACGACGGGCTGTTCGGCAGCGGCGACACGCTGGGGCAGGCGGCTGTTTCGTCTCTCCTTGCGCTGAACGGGCTCTCCTTCGGTTTCGCCGGCGAGCGCGACGGCACGCTGTTCGGGTTTATCCTCAACGCCGTCGATGACGATACGGCGTCGAATGTACTCTCCACGCCGTCCGTGATGACGCTCGACAATGAATCGGCCTCCATCATCGTCGGTCAGGAAATCCCGATCACAACCGGCTCGTCGCTCGGGGACAACAACGTCAACCCGTTCCAGACGATCCAACGGGAGGATGTGGGCGTTCAGCTGGAGGTGCGTCCCCAGATCAATGAGGGCGACTCCATCAAGTTGTTTATCCGCCAGGAGGTCTCCTCCATCGCTGGCGCGGTCTCCGACAGCAATCCGGAGATCATCACCAATCGCCGGGAGATCTCGACGACGGTGCTGGCGGACGATGGCGAGATCATCGTGCTTGGCGGGCTGATCGAAGAAGACGAACAGATTTCTGAGGAGAAAGTGCCCGTCCTTGGCGATATCCCGGTGATCGGCCGTCTGTTCGCATCGAAAGGCCGCTCGAATGAGCGCACCAACCTGATGGTGTTTATTCGCCCGACCATTGTGCGCGATGTGGAGGACGCACGGGCCGTCACCAGCCGGAAATACAACTATCTCCAAGCCGAACAGCTGCTCCGCACCCGCGAGCCGACATCGAGCATGGAGCGTTTCACGACCGAAATTCTTGGCCGGGACGACGTCCCGTCCATCATCGGCGGCGAGGTGGAACCTAGCGGCGACGTGACTGGCGCCGAGGCGGACGATGACTACAATAAAGAGGGTGAATATGAGCCCGGCGGCGCGCCCTTGAAGGTCCGTTCCGAAGGCGCGCCGGAGGCTCAGAGTTTGGATAGCGCGAAAGAGGCCGTTCAAACCCGCGAGGCCGCGCCAACCGCTTCCGAAATCGAACAGCGCTGAGGACTGGCGCGCAAGGGATAGCGACGGACGTCCTGGTTTTCTGAGCTATATCTAAGGCTTCTGAGCCATATGTGAGGCGAGCGCAGCGCCTGATGGATGCCGAAATGGACGACCAACCCCACGCTTCACTGACGTATGCGTTCGCGCGCGAGCATGGCGTCTTGCCGCTTGGCCTTGCGGAAGGCGGCGCGGCGTCCGCCGTGCGTCTTGGCGTGCGCGGCGAAGCGCGTCCGGAAGCTATTTTGGAGGCGAGGCGCGTCATCGGCCGTCCGTTGCGGCTGGAGACGCTGGCGCCGGCGGAGTTTGAACGGCGCCTGTCGGAGAGTTTCACCGTCGAGGGCATCGGCTCCAGCGACATCGCCGACGATCTCGACGCGCAGGACGATCTCGGCGCCCTGGTCGACGATATTCCCCAGACCGCCGATCTTCTGGAAGCGGACGACGACGCGCCGATCATCCGCCTCATCAACGCTATGATCTCCGAGGCCATCAAGCTGAAGGCGTCGGATATCCATGTGGAGCCCTATGAGACCGCGCTTATCGTGCGGCTGCGAGTGGACGGCGTGTTGCAGGAGGCGGTGACCCTGTCCCATAGGGTCGCGCCGCTGCTTGTCTCTCGCATCAAAGTCATGGCCCGGCTCGACATCGCCGAAAAGCGCGTGCCTCAGGATGGGCGCATCTCGCTGTCCCTCGGCGGCAAAACCGTGGATGTGCGCGTCTCGACCTTGCCGTCCCGCTATGGGGAGCGGGTGGTGATGCGTCTGCTCGATAAGGAACAGGCGCGGCTTGACCTCGATCAGTTGGGCATGGCGTCCGCCACCCTCGGCGGCTTCCGCAAAGCGTTGACGCGGCCGAACGGCGTGATCCTCGTGACGGGGCCGACGGGCTCCGGCAAGACGACGACGCTCTATGCGGGCTTGACGCTGCTGAACGACCGTAGCCGGAATATCCTCACCGTCGAAGATCCCATCGAATACGCGATCGAAGGCGTTGGCCAGACGCAAGTGAACGCCAAGGTGGGGATGAGCTTCGCGGCCGGCCTGCGCGCCATCCTCCGCCAGGACCCGGACGTGGTGATGGTCGGCGAAATCCGCGATGTGGAAACGGC
>JBCDJH010000250.1:0-4026 GCA_038747965.1 Pseudomonadota bacterium | reverse complement strand
GTGAAGTTCCAACATTTCCTTGCGAAGGATATTGTATCGGGCCCCGGCTTTCGGGATCTGGGCGGCCAGATCGCTCACCAAGCGGCTTGGGAAAAGCCCGTCTACGAGATCTATGAACAATACCAAACGCCGCGGGTTTGGACGGAAACGCTGGTCGAGACCGCCCAGGCCGCCGACATTGAGTTCATGACGACGCCCTACGATTATGAGGCCGTCGAGATCTTCGATCCGCTATTGAGCGCCTATAAAATCGGCTCCGGCGATATTACGTGGACCGATTTTATTCGCTACGTCGCCGGCAAGGCGAAACCGCTGTTTCTGGCGACGGGCGCCGCGACCATGACGGATGTGGAGCGCGCCGTTGACGCCGCGCTGGAGGTCAACCCAGCCCTCTGCCTAATGCAGTGCAATACGAACTATACGGGCGAGCTTGAGAACTTCCGCTACGTCAATCTCAACGTCCTGCGCGCGTTCGCTCTGCATTATCCCGGGCTGCCGCTTGGATTGTCGGATCATACGCCGGGCTGCGCCGCCGTTCTCGGCGCCGTCGCGCTTGGCGCCCGTGCGGTGGAGAAACACTTCACGGACGACAACAGCCGCGAGGGCCCGGACCACGCCTTCTCCATGAACCCCCAAAGCTGGGCGGAAATGGTGGCGCGCACCCGGGAGTTGGAATACGCCCTCGGCGACGGGGTGAAGCGCGTTGAAGGGAATGAGCAGGAGTCCGCTGTTGTCCAGCAGCGCGCTCTGCGCCTAAAGCGCTCTGTTCCCGCGGGCGAGCGGCTCTCCCCATCGGACCTGGAGGCGCTGCGGCCGGCGCCGGAAGGCGCGCTGAAGCCTTACGAGATCGACGACGCTTTGAGGGCGCCGCTTCGCGCCGCCAAGCAAACGGGCGATGCGCTCTTTCCGGGCGACTTTGAAGCCGCCGAATGATCCGCGGTCGCCATGTGGGCCTGCGCGCCATTGAACCGGGGGACCTCGAGCCGCTGCGTGGGTGGCGCAACCGGCCCGCGTTTCGTCGATACTTCCGCGAAACCGGTGAAATCTCGAAGGACAAGCAGCTCCAGTGGTATGAGCGGATCGTCCTTGCCGACCCCAACACCATCATGTTTGCCATCGAGCGGGTGGAGACCGGCGAACTTATCGGCGCCTGCGGTCTCTGCTACATAAATCGTATCGATCGGTCTGCGGATTTCTCGATCTATATCGGCGCGGACGATCTTTATATCGATGACGCTCTGGCGCCCGACGCCGCGCGGCTGCTGATGGCTTATGGCTTTGAGGAGCAAAACCTGCACCGTCTCTGGGCGGAGATTTACGCGTTTGACGCGCCGAAAGCGGCGATGTTCCCAGCGCTCGGCTTCACGCTAGAGGGCCGGATGCGGGAGGCCCATTGGACGGAGGGCGCTTGGACGGACTGCCTCTACTTCGCCCGCCTGTCGACGGATTAGGCGGTCTCAGCCGCCTAGCGTTTGCCCTGCTGCCAGTCGTCGATCCGCGCCCAGATCACGAATAAAATGCTCAGCACCATGATGACGCCGAACGCGGCGAAGAGCTGCATGTAGATATCCTGAAAGACTTCCTTCGTCTCAGACTGGACAATTTCGGGGCGGCGAGCCTCCGCCATCGTTTCGTCGAGGAAGATCTCTTCTTCGCCTTCCGGCACCGGAATACGTGTCTCCGGCATCGGGGCGGACGGCGCAGCAGGCGCGGGGCCCTCGCCGTCATAATCGATATCCTGGCACTCCGGCAGCTCCATATTGCCGGCTGTCAGGCAGTCGATTGCTTGTTGTTCCAGGTTTTGGATCTGACGGGCCTGGTGTCCGCCGGTGGCGACCGCCGCAACGCCCGTTACGCCCGCCGCGCTTGCGCCTTGGATCGTGCGGCTCTCCGACAGATTGTCCCGCCGCGGGCCGCCTTCTTCGGCGGGAAGACGCGATTTGTCTTATCCGCTGGTGATGCTCGGCGAAAAGCCAACGTCCGGATAGGGCTTCAGGAACAGGGCGCGTTCCGCAGCGCGGCGGCGGGTCAACCCTCGAACCACTACCTTGCGGCCGTCCACCGTGGCCTTGTTCCACCAGGTGAGGGCGTCCGCCGCGCCCATCCGGTCGCCCGCGTTGAGACGGCGCAGTGCGGTCGAGCTGCGCAAAGCGCCCAGACCCACATTGTAGGAGAAAGAGACCAGCGCGCTGAACTCGTTCGGATTTATGTCCACTTTCACGGCGCTGTTGACGCCGTTTTCGAACCGGTCGAGCTCGTCGCGCAGAAGGGCTTCCGCTTCCGCCTCGGTGATCCTTTGGCCTGGCGTCACGCCGGTGGTGTGGCCGTAGCCGATCGTCCAGATCCCGGCGATATCCTGATAGGCGTCTAGCGAGAGGCCTTCAAACCGTTTGATGAGCGCAATGCCCTCGTCGGTGATGTCCATCGTACGCGCTTTCCCCACCACTTACGGCGATACCTTAACCAATCGCCGGCCGATTAGCGAGCCCGCGCCTGCGATCCTGCGCAGCCAATCCGCCGACTTAACGGGGAGTTTACTAGGGCCGGCGACACTGTTGGACAGGCGGGTCCGCTCCGGTGGCGTAGCGAAGCGTTGAGCCTTGCGCGCAGCCCCGACCGAAGGAAGGCCATTTCGTGACCATTCTTGGCATTGACCCCAGCCTGATCGCGGGCTTTTACACGTCGCGGCTGAGCCAGGCCTCGGTGCGCACGCTGCCGCCATCGACGACGCCCACGGGCGGCGCCTCGCTTGAAACCGATGTCGAGCCGCCTTGGGGGTTAGATGCCCCGCGTGTATCGGAGGACCGCCGGCTCGCGCGGGCGTTGTCCGGCCGGCCGTTCGTCGATACGGACCTCAGCCGGTTCGAGGACGCGTCCCCCGACGAGCGCAATCTGTTCAAGCTTTGGGTGGCGCTCGATCGTTTGAGAGCGGTGGCTGAGTCCGCCGCCGACACCTCCACGTCCGAACTGCGGCTGAACTCGCTCGACAGCCGGTTTCAAGAGGGGCTCGCCGAAATCCTGGACGCCGCGCGCGAGGCGGACTTCACCGAACTCCAACTCACCCCCGGCGAGACCCGGAAGCGGGCTGAGGCCGAGATCGCTGTGCAACGGGACGATTTTGAGTACACCACGGGCGGTCTCGTCACGACGGCGTTTGACGATCCCGTGCCTGGTTTGACCGGGACTGAGACCTTTTCGGCCGTCATCCGGCGGGTGAGCGGCGAAGAGGTGACCGTCGCCTTCGATCTGGCCAGCGTCGCGGGGCCTCTCAACCTCGACAATATCGTCGATTATCTTAACACGGAGCTTGAGGCGGCGGGCGTCGTCACCCGGTTCGACCGCGTGAAAATCGGCGAACCCGATGAGAACGATGTCATTCCTGGCTCCACCTTTGGCCTCTCGATCACCGGGTCGAGCAGCGAGACGGTGCGCTTTGAGGCGGCTGCCGCCGAGACGGCGGTCTATGTCGCCGGCGTTTCCGGCTCGGGCGACGATTCGCGCGGCCAGTTCGCGAAAATCTCCAATGTCGACGCCGCCGCGCCCCAAGTTGATTTCATTCGAACCCAGACGACGGACGCGCCCCCGCTCGCCGAAGCGCCCACCGAATTCACGCCCTCAGCCGGCGGCGATGACGACAGTCCGCCGACCTTCACCACGAGCGCCACGGATGAGGATGGAACCCCCGTGCGATTTGTCGCCTCCGCCCGAGATTCCAAAGGCGCGGTCTATGTGGTGGGCGAAACCGAAGGCGAGATTGATGGCCTTGATGTAAAAGGCGAACAGGACGTTCTGCTCACCAAGTATGATTCCACCGGCCAGGTCCTGTGGACACGCCGGCTTGGCGCGGCGTCGGAGGCTTCGGCCGCCGCTATTGCGGTGGATGCGGACGATAACGTGGTCATCGTGGGCTCGGTTAGGGGCGATCTCTCTGAGGGCTCCATCGGCGGCGGCGAGGACAGCTTTGTCGCGAAATTCTCGTCGGCGGGCACGGAGCTTTGGACATATCAGCGCGCGCCGACGGCCGAT
>JBCDJH010000249.1:0-4027 GCA_038747965.1 Pseudomonadota bacterium | reverse complement strand
CTGTCATGAAACGGTCGGGTCCGCATGTGTAGACGTGCGCGCCGCTCTCCGGGACCGCGAGTATTTGCTCCAAGTCCGCTCGACTGCCTTCATCGGAGAAGTGATAGTGAACCGCTTTAGCCCATGGAGCGAGCGACAGGTCCTCCAAAAAGGCGGCGCTGCGTCGGCTCCTGCATGAGTAATGGAACTCAAACGGGCGTCCGAGCGCGTGGAGCCGGTGCGCCATCGCAATCATCGGTGTAACGCCTATGCCGCCGCCGAAGAGCAGGGAGAGGTTCGCGTCTTCGATGAGCGGAAAATGGTTGATCGGACGTGAAATGAATACCTTCCGCCCCGGATGGAAGATTTTGTGGAGGAGCAACGATCCGCCGCGCCCTCCCTCTTCAGCCAACACGCCGATCTGGTACTTGGTTCGATCCGCCGGATCGCCAGACAGGCTGTACTGACGAAAGAATTCGGGAGCCACAACCACATCCAGGTGCGCGCCGGCGTCAAAGCCTGGTAAAGCGGATCCGTCGAGTGAACGAAACTCATACTTCTTTATGCCGCCCGGCTGATCCGCCACCTCGGACACTTCCACCCGAATGACTGGCGCAGGGCCGTCCGGCAGCCGGTACTCGTGGGCGAGGCCGTCAGTTTCACCACGCGCCAGACGCCGTTTGTACTCCTCTGGCGATAACATGTCCTGATACGCCTTAATCCCAGCTTCTCTGTCCATGGGAAATGGAAACGGGTAGGGGTGGGGTGCAAGATTGGCGGGGTAGACGGCCAAGGTTTGATCTTCTGGCTTTAGGTCCAAGTCCAGTTGGAGATCGCGCGTGTTCGAGCCGTGCGACGTCAACGTGTAGGGACCCTCGCCGA
Source organism: Pseudomonadota bacterium (assembly GCA_038747965.1). Classification (GTDB taxonomy): domain Bacteria; phylum Pseudomonadota; class Alphaproteobacteria; order Caulobacterales; family Parvularculaceae; genus JBCDJH01. Next base: position 3,166 of record JBCDJH010000249.1, on the reverse strand, counting down.
CCATCTCCAGATCCCACCACCATTTCTTCACCGGATTGATCCGCCCGTTGCCAAGGCGATCATCCAGCTTCGCAAGCGCCTTCGCCGCTTGCGGAACGTTCGTCGCCGCCCATCGAAACGGCGCCTCGGCGAACAGGCCTTCAAGGTTCCAGGGGCACGTCTTCATACACCGTCCGCACATGGCGCCGGCGGCTTGAGTTATTCGGTATGTCGTGCATTTCTGGCTGTCGGACTTCCAGATTTCGTACCCATTAAACATGGTCTTGGGGCCCGCCGTGATCGCCCCTGCCGGGCATTCCCGCGCGCACTTGTTGCAGTTGTTGCAAAAGTTCTGCAGCCCAAAGTCGATAGGCTTATCGTACGCCAGCGGCATATTTGTCGTGATCGCCCCAGACTTTAGGCGCGGCCCCAGATAGGGGTTCAAGATGACCTCGCCAATTCGGCTTACCTCGCCAAGCCCCGACAGGAGCAACAGCGGCGGCTGCAGAACTTCCCCGTCCATAACAGTGTGGGATCTGGCGCTGTAACCGAGGTTGCGGATGTGCTCGGCGATAACGCCGCCGAGTAGAGAGAACCTCAAATAGGCGCGCATGGATTGGGAGCATGCAATCCAATCGTCGCCAGAGGCCCCCTCCATCGTCTCGTGCCCCTGGTCGATGACAACGGAAATGGCGTTCTCATGATACGGAGTTAACTCCTCACCCAAAGCGTCGTGGGAGTAGTAGGCCCAATCCGGGCATCTTGATATCCCCACGGCGTCAGCGCCGAGGAAGTATAACGCCGCCTTAACGTTGTCCGCGTTTCTCGCAGGGTCCTGTGTTGATGGATGGGGTGACGGCGCGTGCGCGCCATCTTGCAGTAAGACGAAGGCTGCGAGCGGCCGTCTGGGGCCGAAGCTTGTAGGCGACTTTCGCACATAGTTGCCGTTTCGCGCGGCGTCCTGAACGTGTTTGCCCATATCGCCAAAAATGGCGCGTGCGAACATATCAGTTCGCTTTGGCACGCGCGCCACCCGCGGTTCATCGATAAAGGTTGTGGGGGTGTCCACCCGTTTTATCGTCTCGAATGGATACGCGCCGTCTTTGAATTTGCGGTTGGCGTATGGTTTGGCGTTGAATTTGTTCTTGGCGAACCCAGCCCCGGCCCACCAGGCGGGGCCATGGCTCTTCGTGCTTTGGGCGAGGCTTCGACGGGCGCGGGGAAGCAACGGCTTGTCGGCCGCGAGCGCAAAGGTCGTCGTCACCGCCGCCAAGCCGAAGTCTGAACCGACATACGGATTCGATAGCATCGCGCCGGCTCTCTGCCGCGATACTTCCGCCAGCCCTGCCGCGATCGCCAGACGATTGAGGTCAACATCAGAACAAGAGCCCGTATGGGCGCGCGCATCGTACCCCAATAATCGAATGTAGTTCGATATGACGACCGCTGTTTCGGCTGCGCGCAAGCATGCGCGTTGTCGTTGCGCGCCAAGGATCCAGTCGCACCCCGCCTCGTCAGCCGCGGGGTCGCGTGGGAACTCGTAGAGCAAGACCAACGCGTAGGTGTGATGTCGGCAGTCTGTAGGCGGTGCTTCCATCGCCTCTTTTAGCTCAGCCATCACCACATCAATGCCCGCGGCGAGCGTTGTGGTTTGCTTGGTGCGGAGTTCTTCCGCAAGCGCGCCGATATCGGCATTCTGAAGCGGCTTACTCAAGAAGGCTTTTTCGTCGAGGGCGCACACGCCGGCTTGAGACGTATCATGATAGTAGGAAAACGCCTTGAGGTGGTTGCTGCGTTCGACAGGATCTTGTGGCAGCACGCCGCGCTCTTTTTTCACAAGGCCGTCGCGTATCGCGTCGAGCATCGCCTGATACTTGCCGAGCGCCGGCAGCGCCGATTGTGGGTCGTCCGGCGATGCGAACCTCACGGCCTGTAAAGCGGGCGTTCCGTCGAAGAGCCTATCGTCAAGTTCAGTGCGCGCGAGGCGCTCAAGAGGGTAGGGCCCCAAATGCACCGGGCGATCCGCATAGGAAAACAAACGCATGGCAGCCACCTCCAAAACGGATAGCTAGATGAAATCACGCGATTGGAAAACTTTAAATTTGCGATATGTGCTATTAGGTAATCTCATGGCTTTGGAGACTGTATGTCGCCGCGTCAGTTGGCCTATTTCTGTATGATTGCGGAATGCAACAGCATGTCCGCGGCGGCGACGCGTCTCAACGTGTCTCAGTCGGCCCTTAGTCTTCAGATGTCCGCACTGGAGGATGAACTACAGGCGCGACTGTTCGATCGGCGTCCTCGGGGGGTCGAACTCACCGACCAGGGACGGGCGCTGCTCCCGCGCGCGCGGGAGATCCTAGCTCTACTCGAGGATGCGAGGATTGAGGTTCAGTCTGGAGCCATAGAACCGTCGGGAGTTGTCCGTCTGGGGATGGCGCCGTCGATGAACAACGCGGTCGCTAGCGAACTCCTGAAGCAGATGGATCGAACCGCGCCGGCTGTCGACGTCCGGCTCGTCTGCGGTCCGTCGCAATATCTATGGGACTTATTGGACGATGGCCGAATTGATATGTGCCTCGCACAGTCCGAGGGAGCCTTAGCGTCCGGTTATCTCGTTCGGCCTTTGCTGGTCGAAGAACTCTATCTCGTCTCGGGAAAGGGGCTGGCGAGATCTTGCCTAGGCCTTACTCGGAAGAACGCCTCCATTGAGTTTCAGCGGCTTGCTGGCATAAAGCTGCTGACGACCGAAGGCGTCGATGGATTGGGCGCCCTCATACGCAAAGTAGAGGCCCAGCAAGGGATCAAGCTCGATACGCGCCCCACGCTAGGGCAGCTGATGTCGGACCTTCGCATTATCACAGAGGGCGAGGCGGCGATGATCCTGCCATGGTCGGCCGTGCACCACCTGGCTGAAGACCCATCCCTTTCTGTGACGACGATCTCCTCGCCGCGGTTGGAGCGGCGGATCGATCTGATATCGCGAGACGCTTTTCGCAATGCGCTGGCGGAGAGGCGGGTGGCCGAGGTTATCGGCGCTCTCGGTCCTCATTTGCTTGAAAAACGCTTAGTAAAGGGGCGATCGCTCTGGCAGACGAGTGCTGGCGCACATCTCTCGCCAGAGTAGGTTGGGGGTGCGCAAAGGAAAGAACTGGCGCCGCCCCGGGTTTCGCTCCAGCCTAAGGGG
>JBCDJH010000248.1:0-4058 GCA_038747965.1 Pseudomonadota bacterium | reverse complement strand
TGTCGGTTGTTGCTGGGGGCAAAATTGGGCGGGGTGGGGGCCCCCAAAAAAAATCTGGGGGTATTCAACTTTTCTCTCCCCCCCCTCCGCCGTTATCCGAACAGCGCGAGAATTGTTTGCGGCGCCTGGTTGGCGATCCCCAAGGCCTGAACGCCAAGCTGCTGCTTGACCTGCAAGGCCTGCAGATTTGCGCTTTCCCGCGCAAGATCTGCATCCACCAAATTGCCAATGCCTTCGACAAGCGCGTCGGAGACCTTCACATTGAAGGTGGATTGGATTTCCAGCGTCTTGGACCCGGTGCCGAGGCGCGCCAACGCTTGGTTGACGTTGTTCAGCGAGGTCTCAAGGGCCGTGATCGCCGCAGAAGCGAGGGTTTGGGTGCCGATCGTCGAGCCGGCTGTGATCGTGATGATCGAGCCCGACAAACGGAAATCCTCGTCCGCGACAGTGATTGTGCTTTGACCATCTGCGCTGGCCAGAGCGACAATGCCCGCCGTGGAGTTGTCCAGCAGGTTGATGCCGTTGAACTCCGCGTTGGAGATCACTTGCGTGATCTGATCCCGGAGCGCCGCGAAGTCTTGCGCATACGCGGCGCGCGAGGAGGCGTCGAGCGAACTGTCCGACGCCGCGAGAGCTTTTTCCTTCAATTCCACCAGGAGATCGGACACCGCTTCACCTGCAGCGAGCGCAACATCCACCGCCGAGACGGCCCGATCGAGCGATTGCCCGACCACTTTCAGCGAGGCGACATCCGCCCGCTGATTTTGGGCGATCGCGAAAATCGCGCCGTCGTCCTTAGCGGACGCGACTTCCAAACCGGTGTTCAACCGGTTTTGGACGATTTCGAGATCACGGTTCGTTGCGTTCAAGTTCTGCAGCGCGATGAGCGCCCCTGGGTTGGTGTTGACAGTAGCCATTATGACTTCCTTCCATTCTGGTCGGTTGGCTGGTTGCTCAATGGGCCTTTTGCCCATCGGACCGAATGGCAAGGCGCGTGCCAGCGCCGGCGCGAGAGATGCCCGCGTAAGCTATTGAAAAATATCAATATTTTTGAAGTCAGGCGAGCTGATCTTCGCGGCATGAGGACCGAAGTCGCCAACCGGCAAGAACTGCTCGGCGAAGCCTGCCCAACGCGCGCCGTGTACGGGGCAAAAAGCCTAGGCCCCGTCGAGGCCCTGCATAATGGTGCGGTTGATGTCGATGAGGGGGGAGATGTCAGCCTTCTCGCGCATCACGGAGGAAGAATAGCGCGACACCCACATGCTCAGCGAAATGATGCTGGCTCGGGTTTCTTTGGGGAGCTGATTGTCGTCTGTTGAGCAATCATTGGCGAGCGTCGACCACATGCGGCGGTTCCAATCCACCGCCTTGATCAGCGCTGGCAGGTCGTCATGGCCGGCTTTAGAGGCGTCGAGCAGCGCGCGGGTGACCTCCGCAAAGAGACGATATTCCGTCTCACGCGGTCTTTCGGTCGTCTTTTGCGTCCTCTGATACGCCTCCAGGGACATATGACAGTCTCTCCCGCTCGTATTCAATCAGCTTGCGGCATTTAATCAGCGCCTTGTAATGCTCGCCCGTCATTACGTCTTTGCTGATCGCCATGCACAGGGCGAGACCCTCGCCGCTGCTGATCGCACTCATAAATTCCGTCATTCTGAGGGCGAAGTTCTGATAATGCTCCGCACGCCCAGCGCCGTCCAAATACATCATCATCACTGGGAAATAGATGCGTTTGGCTGGCGTATCCACATCCTCCGTTTGCAAGATGTCCTTGTCGCGGAGGATCGAGGCCTTGTTCTGAACGACGATCGTCGTGCGGCGATCTCCGTTCGCGACCACGGCCCCGTTGATCACGAACTTCTCGCCTGGTTTCAGGGAAAGCTTCAGCGGCATGAGGTCAACGCATCCTTTCTTACGCTGGGACGCGCCAACCGAAGCATTCTCGCTTCAAGAGGTACAATCGCGATCCAGGCTGAACAAAACCTAAAGCGGCAGGGTTAAGAAAGTCTGTCGGTCGAATTGGATGGGGCGTCTTCATCAAACCTTAAGCACGTTTTTGTTCAGTCACGGGGTCGCTCGCGCCGAAATCCGCTTCAGGGCGGGGCGCTCAACAAAGGCCGCTCGATGACGATCGTCGCCAATCCGCAGACGCCGACGCCGGACGCCGGACGCCCCGCGCCCTCTTCGCCCGCAGCCGGCCTCTTCGACGGCCCCGCCGAAGCGCCCAAACGCGTTGTCGTGACGGGCGTCGGCGCAGAAGCCGCGGCGCTCAACCGGGTCTTGGACGATGCGGCGGCCGCGCCCTCCGCCGGCGTCGCCAAACGCGACCGGCTGCTCCGCCGGGCCGTCAAAGCGTTCCGTAAAGAAGACTATAAAGCGGCCGCCCTCCAGGCGCTCGACGCCGCTGAGCAAGACCCCGCCGCCGCCGCGCCTCGGCATATTGTGGCGCTGGCGCTTGAGAAGCTGGGGCAACTCAGCCACGCTCTCCACTGGTATGAGATGGCCGTGGAGCGCGATCCGGGGGACGCGGAGATCTACATCAATCTCGGCCTTCTCGCCTGGCGGATGGACATGATCGATGTCTCAGAGAAGCTCTTCCGCATTCACCTCAGCTTGAAGCCCGACTCCATTGAGGGCGTGAACAACCTCGCCGGCGTCTTGAGGGATCATGCGAAGCTCGGCGACGCGACCGAACTGTTGCGGACCGCGATCTACAATCATCCGGAAAACGCGATGCTGTGGAACAGCCTCGGCACCGTGATGAACGAGCAGTCGGATATCGAGAACGCCCTCACCTTCTTCCGCGAGGCCGTCCGCCTCGCGCCCGATTTCGGCCGCGCCCACCATAATATCGGCCATTTGCTAAGCGCCGTCGGCCCGTTGGACGAGGCGCTCGCGAACTTCAAGAAAGCGCTGAAACACAGCGTCAACCGCTTTGACTGGATTGAAGGCGAGCACGGGCGCGCGCTCTCCCTCATCGGGCTCGGCCGCCTTGAGGAAGGCTGGCCGGCCTACGAGGTGCGCAACGACCCCATGTATCACGGCGTCACCTTCTTCCATGCGCCAGGCGCCCGTTGGGAGGGCGAGGATCTCGCTGGCAAACGCTTGCTCGTGATCGCTGAGCAAGGGTTGGGCGATGAAATCCTATTCATGAATGTGCTGGACGATCTTCAGGCGCGTCTTGGCCCCGATGGCCGGCTCGCTCTCGCCGTCGATCGCCGGCTGGTGAGCCTCGTTCAACGCAGTTTTCCCTCCGTCAAAGTCGTGCGCCACGCCACAGGACGGCGGGACAACAAGGCGGTGCGGATCGTCCCCTGGCTCCAGGAGGAAGAGGCGAAAGAGTTCGGCGAGATCGATTTCTCCGTCCCGCTCGGCTCGACGCTTCAGTACTTCCGGCCGAATGTGGAGAGCTTTCCGGCCGAGCCGCCGCGCTTTCAGGCGGACCCGGAGCGCGTCGCCCATTGGCGGGCCCGCCTTCAGGAGATTGGCCCCGGCCCGTTTGTCGGCGTCTCCTGGCGCTCCAAAATCATGAATGTGGCGCGCTCCAAATACTTCAGCCCGTTCGAGCACTGGCGTCACATCTTCGGGCGGGACGATGTGACGTTCGTCAATCTTCAGTATGGCGACGTCGCCGCGGAGCTTGACGAGGCGGCGCAGAAGTTCGGCGCAGAAGTCTGGACGCCGGACGATCTGGACCTGATGAACGACCTCGACGACAACGCGGCGCTCTGCTCAGCGCTCGATCTCGTCATATCCGCGCCCAACGCCGCCATGAACATCGCCGCCGCCTGCGGCGTTCCCACATGGACGTTTCACACGCCGGGAAGCTGGCCGCGCCTCGGCACCGACCGCCTGCCCTGGTACCCCAACGCCCGCGTCTTCATCACCACAGTCCACGGCGAATGGGACCCGTTGATGCAAGAGATGGGCGAAAGCCTCGGAGCTTTCGCCGCGGAGCGGGCAGCGAAAGCCTAGAGCGAATTGCAGCGAAAGTGGAACACCGGTTTCGCGTCCGCAATTCGCGCAAACGAAGACTTAGCGCCGTTTGCGACCCCTGA
>JBCDJH010000247.1:0-4062 GCA_038747965.1 Pseudomonadota bacterium | reverse complement strand
CGGCGCTTGAAGAGCTGGTGCTGACGGACACTATCGAAGCCACAGAAGAGGTGAAGGCGGCGCGCAACAGCCGCCAAGTGCCGATCGCGCCGCTGCTGGGCGAGGCGATCCGGCGCATCGCCAATGAGGAGTCGGTCTCCAGCCTGTTCGACTGAGGCTGGCGGATTGACATTCTCGGCGAACGCCCACCGCCAGCCGTAACGGCTTGAGTTCTGCGGCCGGCCGAGCTATGACCCGCGTCTTGATTTCACCAAGGCTGAAGAGAGTTTCCGCCGCCGCGCGCTGAGCCGCCGGCGCAGCAGAGCGAGACGTTACGATGAGCGAAACAGAAACCTTTGAGTGCGACGTGCGAGACGCCATCGGCAAGGGCGCGTCCCGCGCCGCCCGGCGCGGCGGGCGCATTCCGGCCGTCGTCTATGGCGGCGACGAAGCGCCCGTATCAATCACCCTTGATTATAACGAAATTCAGAAAGCCTATTTTTCTGGCCAACTCACGGGCCGCTTGGCGACGTTGAACATCGCCGGCAAGGCGCAACCTGTTCTGCCGCGAGACGTGCAGGTGGACCGGGTGCGCGACACGCCGATCCATGTGGATTTCATCCGGGTCGACGAGCGCACCCGCATTGACGTCGCCGTCGCGGTTCGCTTCCTCAACGAAGACACAAGCCCCGGCCTTAAAAAAGGCGGCGTCCTCAACGTGGTCCGCCACGAAGTGGAGCTGAAATGCCCGGCGACGCGGATCCCGGAGTTCATTGAACTCGATCTGGCCGCCGCCGAAATCGGCGACACGTTGCACATGTCGGCGATCACGTTGCCGGATGGCGTGACGCCGACCATCACCGACCGCGACTTCACCGTCGCCACCATCGTCGCTCCGCGCACCGCAAAAGCTGACGATGAAGGTGAGGACGCGGCCGAAACGGAAGCCGAAGGCGAGGAATAACGGCGGCGCTCGGCCCCGCGGCGTCGTCCTTTCCTTCGCGGGCGGGTTTGAGAGCGACGCCGCTGCGCGGCGCTAAGGATCGGAGCGCGCCATGCTGTTGCTGGTCGGCCTCGGCAATCCTGGCGAGAAGTACGTACGCCAACGCCACAATGTGGGCTTCATGGCGATCGACGCGATCGCGGACGCGCACAGCTTCCCCTCCCCAGAACGATCGAAGTTCCAAGGGCGCCTCCGCGAGGGGACGGTGGCCGGGCGCAAATGCCTTTTGCTCAAGCCCGAAACGTACATGAACGAATCCGGACGCGCGGTCGGCGAAGCTCTGCGGTTCTACCGCATACCCCTGTCTGAGCTTGTGGTGTTCCACGACGAGCTCGACCTCGCGCCGGGAAAAATTCGCGTGAAGACCGGCGGCGGCGCGGCGGGCCACAACGGGATCCGCTCAATCGCCGCCCATGTGGGGCCTGCGTTCCGCCGCGTTCGGATTGGCATCGGGCATCCCGGCGACAAAACGAAGGTATCGCCCTATGTGTTGGGCGACTTCGCGAAAGCCGACGCCGCCTGGCTGGACGACGCCCTAAGAGCGATGGCGAGCGCCGCGCCGAAACTGGCCGAAGGCGATGATCCCGGCTTTATGTCCGCCGTCGCCCTCTCCCGCGATGGGGCGGCGAGCCCGCAAGCCAAGGGCGACACGGCGAGGCAGACGGCCGGACCCGGCGCTCCCGCGCAAACGGCGGCGCGCGCGCCGAAGACCCCCGGCGGCCCCATGGCCGCGGCGCTGCGCGCGCTGCGGGGCGACCGTGATACTTAAGCTGACGACATGAGCCGACACCAGAAAGAGCAAGGCGCGTAAACTATGGGTTTCAAATGCGGGATCGTCGGTCTGCCGAATGTCGGTAAGTCCACCCTCTTCAACGCCTTGACGCGGACCGCGGCGGCGCAGGCGGAAAATTATCCGTTCTGTACGATCGAACCCAATGTGGGAGACGTCGCGGTGCCGGAGCCGCGCCTTAAGAAGCTGAGCGAGATCGCGAAATCCGCCGAGACCATCCCGGCGCGGATGCAGTTCGTGGACATTGCCGGGCTCGTCGCCGGCGCCTCCAAGGGCGAAGGGCTCGGCAACCAGTTTCTGGCGAATATCCGCGAAGTCGACGCCGTCATCTATGTGCTGCGGTGCTTTGAGGATGACGACGTCACCCACGTCGCCGGCAAGGTCGATCCGCTGGCGGACGCAGAGACCGTGGAGACCGAGCTGATGCTCGCCGATCTCGACAGTTTGGAAGGCCGGCTGCCGAACCTCCAAAAGAAAGCGAAAGGCGCCGATAAAGAAGCGAAACAATTGGTGGCGTTGGTGGAAAAGGCGCTCGTTCCCTTGCGGGAGGGCAAGCCAGCGCGCATCGCCGACATCGAACCGGAGGAAAAAAAGGCGTGGCGGGGCCTCCAACTTCTCACCTCGAAACCCGTTCTCTACGTGGCCAATGTGGATGAGGGTTCGGCGGCGGGCGGCAACGCCCTATCGGCGCAAGTGGCCGCCCGAGCGCAAGAGGAAGGCGCCGGGTGCGTCGTAATCTCCGCTCGCATAGAGGCGGAGCTATCGCAGCTCGCCGAGGATGAGGCCGCCGAGTACCTTGCCGAGTTGGGTTTGGAGGAGCCTGGCCTCAACCGCCTCATCCGGGCCGGCTACGACCTTCTCGGCCTTCAAACCTATTTCACCGCCGGCCCTAAAGAAGCGAGGGCCTGGACCATCCGCGACGGCTATACGGCGCCCCAGGCCGCCGGCGTCATCCATACGGATTTCGAGAAGGGTTTCATCCGGGCCGAGACGATTTCCTATGAAGATTACGTGGCGTGCGGCGGCGAGACTGCGGCCAAAGACGCGGGGAAGATGCGTTTGGAAGGCAAAGATTACGTCGTCCAGGAAGGCGACGTCATGCATTTCCGCTTCGCAAACTGATTAGAGCGAATTGCACGACAAGCGGCTCACCGGTTTCGCGTCGGCAATTCGCGCAAACAAGGACCCAGAGCCGTTTGCGGCTTCTAAACTGACTCATATCAGGCGCAAACGGCTCTAGACCAGGCCAGCCCGAATATCGCGCAACCCTTCGCGATAGGTGGGATATTTCAGGCGAAATCCGAGCTCCAGCTTGATCCGGTCGTTCCGCACGCGCTTGTTATCCGCATAGAAGCTGCGCGCCATGGGGGAGAGATCGGCCGTCTCATAGGGGATCTCCGGCGGCGGCGTCACGCCGAGAAGCTCTGCGGCGAAGGCGGTGACGTCCTGCGGCGGCGCAGCTTCATCGTCACACAGATTATACGTGCGCGCCATTGGGCCGGCCGCGTCTTGCGCCAACGCCGCCTTCAACGCCGCCGCAATATCGTCTCGGTGAATGCGAGAGAAGACTTGGCCTGGCTTGACGATGCGGCGCCCTTCGCCTCGGCGCAGCGTCTCAAGCGGGTTCCGGCCCGGCCCATAAAGGCCAGCCAGTCGAAACACCCGGAGCCGCGCGCCGATGCGTTGGGCGGCGCTCGCCCAGGCGGCCTCCGCCTCCACCCGCCGCCGGCCTCGTGCGCTCGTCGGGGTCGCCGGCGTGTCTTCGTCGACCCAGGCGCCCTGATGATCCCCGTAGACGCCAGTGGTGGAGAGGTAGCCGATCCACCGCAAACGAGGCGCCGCCGCGGCGAGACGCGCGCCCCAGGCGTGAAGAACCGGATCGCCGCTCTCAGTAGGCGGAACAGAGATGAGAATGTGCGTCGCGTCGTTTAACGCGTCGGCGACATGCGCTTCGGCCTCAGCATCCAGTGCAGATACGTCGTAGACGATCGTTTGGAGCCCGTCTTGGCGCAGCGCTTCGGCTTTGCCGCGCGATCGAACCGTGCCGCCCACACGCCAGCCCTCCGCCGAGGCGAGATCCCGCGCCAAGGCTTGCGCGGAATAGCCGAGCCCGAAGCAGAACAGCGCCCTATGCATAGTCTCATCCCTGGCCACAGACTTGTCCCTGATGGGGGCGGGGCGCCCATCGCCTTTTCATAGCCGCCGCTCGCCCCTACTCTAACCCTATTGCGTCGCCTTCGACATATGGATGGATCGCGCTTGCGTCATCGCGCGCCGATGGCGAGCGATG
>JBCDJH010000246.1:0-4065 GCA_038747965.1 Pseudomonadota bacterium | reverse complement strand
CGATCGATGTGCAAGCGGCGACCGTTGACCTGCCGGCGACTTATCTTATTCGGCCGCGCCCGGCTGCTGCGATAGCTGAGCAAGACGAAAGCCGACTGGTGGCTGCGGCTCTCAAGGCGCAGCGTCCCATGTTGTTGCTCGGCGGCGGAGCGCGCCACGCATCGGCTGAGGCGACTGCGCTCGCCGACGCTGGATTCGGGATTGTGACAAGCACGAACGGCCGCGCCATCGTGGCGGAGGACCACGCCATGTCCCTTGGCGCTTTCAACATCGGCCCAGAGACGCAGGCCTTATATGACGCAAGCGATCTTCTGATCATTGTTGGGAGCCGCTTACGCAGCAATGAGACGCTCGGGTACAAGATGCAGTTTCCGCAACGCACGATCTTGATCGACTGCGACCCCGCGGCCCAGGGACGATGCTACGCCACCGACGACTTCATCTGCGCAGACGCAAAGAGCGCGCTCGCCTGCCTGCAACGCGCTGCGATAGGCGGTGTGCGTCCGGCGCCGACCTTTAAGGAAGAAATCGCGGCCGCGCGTTGTACGCAGATCGAGAAGATGCGAGACGGCCTCGGACCCTACGCTGAGCTGGTCGATCGCATCCAAGGCGCCCTGCCGGACGACGCCGTTTGGGTGAGAGACGTCACGATCGCCAATAGCGTTTGGGGCAATCGCTACCTTCGCTTCAAAGGCTCCAGAAATGGGGTGCACGCCGTCGGCGGCGGCATTGGACAAGGCGCGCCAATGGCTGTCGGAGCAGCGCTCGGCGCGAACGGTCGGCGGGTTGTCGGGTTGGTTGGCGATGGCGGCACTTCGCTCTGTCTTGGCGAACTGCAGACGCTCGTCGAAGAGCGCGCTCGTGCGACGATCATTCTCATGAACGACAAGGGATACGGCGTCATTAAGAATATCCAAGATGTTCAGTATGGAGAGCGCCGATATTATTCCGACATTGAGACGCCTGACTTCGCGAAGATCTGCGAAGGTGTGGGGTTGCCTCACACGAGGGTCTCTAGCCTGCCCGATTTCTCGCCGGTCTTTGAGAGCGCGCTCAAAATCGACGGTCCCATGATGATCGAGGTCGACATGACGTCGATTGGCCCCATGCGCAACAAGTTTGCGGGGCCGCCTAAGAAAACGCTGTAGTGCGCAAGCCCATCAGATATGCGCTGATCGGGTTCGGCGGCATCGGCAAATCCCTTGTTCGATCGATAGGCGAGAGCGCTGGCGCCGTTTGCGCAGCGGTCCTCGTGCGTGCGCCGCACCATGTTAGCGGAGCGCCTGAGGGCGCCGAACTCGTGACGGATTCAAGCGGCTTGCTGGCCGCGCAACCGGACATTGTCGTGGAGTGTGCGGGTCACGCCGCCTTGCGGCAGTTCGGCGCCGACCTTCTTAGCGCCGGCGCCCGGCTCGTCCCGGCGTCCGTCGGCGCGTTGGCTGACGAAGCTCTCTACGAGGAGCTAAGAATGTCTGCAGAAAAAGGAGGCGGGCGGCTCGCGCTTCCGGCCGGCGCGATTGGCGGCATAGACGCCTTGAGCGCAGCGCGCGCGAGCGGCCTCCACCGCGTGCGCTATCGCGGACGAAAACCGCCAGGGGCGTGGCGTGGCACGCCGGCGGAGGACGTCTTAGCCCTCGACGCGCTCAACGAACCGGCGACCCACTTCTCCGGAACCGCGCGGGACGCCGCGATGCGATATCCGAAAAACGCGAACGTCGCTGCGACAGTGGCGCTTGCCGGATGCGGCTTTGACGCTACGGAGGTAGAGCTCATCGCCGACCCATCTTGTACGGATAATGTCCATGAGATCGAAGTTGAAGCCGAGGCGGGCTCCTTCGCCATCCGGCTCGTCGGGCGGCCATCGCCTGACAATCCGTCCACGTCTATGCTCACGTCCTATAGTCTCGCGCGTCTTGTCTTGAACGAAGCGCAGGCTGTGGCGATTTAGGAGAGGAGATCGCGCATGAGCGACGCCCTCGACATTTTTATTGGCGGGCAATGGCGAAAGGGGCGCGGCGACGTAAAGTCGTCGATCAATCCCGCCAATGGCGATGAGGTCGCGCGTTTCTCCACCGCCAGTCCGGAGGACGTTGACGAAGCCGCGGAGGCCGGAGCCGCGGCGATGAAAGCGCCAGAATGGCGTGAGATGAAACCGCATGACCGCGCCAAACTCTTGCGTCGCATATCGGACGGTCTGGCGGAGCAAAACGAAGAGATCGCTCAGCTCCAAACGTCGGATACCGGAAAGTGCCTTTCGGAAACGCGCGCGCTAGCCGCTAGCGCGTCAGCGACATTTCAGTATTTTGCAGCCGCCCTAGAGACTCTTGAGGATGCGCTGACTCCGCCGCGCGGCGATTACTTAACAATGAGCATCCATGAGCCGATGGGCGTGGTTGGCGCGATCACGCCATGGAACTCGCCGATCGCTAGCGACGCGCAAAAAGTCGCCCCCGCTCTTGCAGCTGGGAACGCGGTTCTTCTCAAGCCGGCGGAATGGACAAGCCTGGTTTCCCGAGCCTTCGCTCGGATTTGTGAGCAGGCCGGCTTGCCAAAAGGTCTTCTGTCAGTTCTGCCGGGCGACGGGCCAGTCGTCGGCGATCAGATCGTCCGGCACCCGCTTATCAAGAAAGTGAGCTTTACGGGCGGGACAGTCACAGGACGGTCTATCGCCAAGATAGCAGCCGAAAAGCTCATCCCTGTCTCGTTGGAGCTCGGAGGAAAATCGCCGACAGTTGTCTTTGACGACGCCGAGATCGATCATGCGGTCAACGGAGTGGCGCTCGGCGTCTTCAGTTCAACAGGACAGTCCTGCATTGCCGGCTCCCGGCTTTTTGTTCAAAGGGGCGTACTAGACAAGTTCGTGGCGGCGCTATTGACGAAGACGCGGGATCTCAAAATGGGCGACCCCACCGATCCTCAAACGCGTATCGCCCCTATGGTTTCATTCGAACACCGCCAAGGCGTTGCAGACTACGTGGAGCTGGCGCGGGCGGAAGGCGGAGAGATCTTATCAGGCGGCCAAGCTCCAGACGGGGAGGCGTTCAGCCGTGGCGCTTTCTACGCGCCGACCATTATCAGCGGTCTTACAAACGACGCACGCACCTGTCAGGAGGAGATATTCGGGCCAGTTCTCGTATTGATCCCATTTGATGATGAAGACGATCTCGTCGCCATGGCGAACGACAGCGTGTACGGCCTAGCGTGCGGTCTTTGGACACGGGACTATCGCCGAGCCTGGCGTGTGGCTCGACGGATCGAGGCGGGCACCGTTTGGATCAACACATATAAGCAGTTCAGCATCTCCACCCCCTTCGGCGGGGTTAAGGAAAGCGGTCTGGGGCGCGAAAAAGGCCGCGAAGGAATACGGGCGTATATGAATCAAAAAAGCCTGTACTGGGGCCTTAATGAGGCGCCCCTGCCCTGGGCCAACTAGGGGCGAACTAAGGGGGGGGCGAGCTCCCTCGAATTCAGATTGCGGGATGTTGCGGACTGCGCTAATGTATCCGCATATAAAACTCTGTCTTACATGGGAAACATTTTGTGCCGTCTGAGGATGGGTGGATGAATGTCGCAGACCGGGCGGACCTTGACGCCAGCGGCCGTCTCGCCGTCGAGATCGACGGCGTCGCAGTCGGCGTTTTCAAAACCCGGCATGGCGTGTTCGCTGTAGAGGATGCGTGCCCCCATGGGCTTGGAAAGCTGTCCTCAGGGCGCCTTTCAGGGCGCGAAATCGAGTGCCCGCTTCACAACGCGGCCTTTGACTTGGCGTCCGGCGTCTGCACGTTTGGCGGGCCATGGACGTTGCGCCGCTACGCTGTCGCCACCAACAGCAATGGAAGGCTTCTCTTGAGGCCGCTTTCAGAGGAAGACGAGTCGCAAAGGAGCGTCTAATGACCATCAGCGAAGAAACCACGGCCGGCCGCGAGCCCGCTACACTCAGCGGCCGGTGTCTGGGCGGGCGGCGGCTGGTGGTGTGGCGGGCGTGGTGCGGGGGGCCGGGAGGCGGTGGCCCGCGGCAGGGGGGGTGGGCGTAGGGGGTGGCGGGGGGGCGCGGGGGGCCGCGGG
>JBCDJH010000245.1:0-4069 GCA_038747965.1 Pseudomonadota bacterium | reverse complement strand
GGTTACGGAGTGATTTGGCGGCGCCCCGGCCTCAGCGTTCGGCGGCGATTGATTTGCGCTGTGGCGGGTTTCGCGTCCCTCGGCGCTCAGCTGGGATCGGTCCGGAAGTTCTCCCAAGCGGGCCTCGACCACGGATTGCGGCTTGAAGAACTCCGCGAAACCATCATGCAAACCACGCCCTATTGCGGCTTTCCCCGCGCTCTAGAGGCCTTGATGGCGTTGCAAGAGGCGTTCGAGGCGTGGAGCGCCGAGGGCGGCGATGCGCGCGGAGCGACCGCCGCGGTATAGTCGCGCCTTATCGCGTAGAGGGAGTGGTTTCATGCCGACAACTCTTTTGCCCGGGCGGCCAGTGCCGGCTTTTGACGTGCCCTTGGTGGGCGGCGGCGCCTGGTCGCTCAGCGCGCAATCGCCAAAGACCTTCACGCTCATAGAGTTCTATCGCGGCCGGCATTGTCCACGATGCCATCGTCATCTGCTGGCGCTCGCGGGCCTTTTGCCGAGATTCGCCGATCGCGGCGTTGAGGCCGTCGCCATTAGCATGGATGGCGCGGAGCGCGCCGAAGACGCCCACAAAACTTGGGGACTTGGCGATCTGCGCGTCGGCTATGGGTTGACGCTCGAGACCGCCGAGGCGCTCGGCCTATTCATCTCCAATCCGATTACGGAGAGAGAGCCTGGGCCGTTCAACGAGCCCGCCAGCTTGTGGGTGCGCCCGGACGGAACGCTGTTCGCCGCCAACTACGGCACGACGCCGTTCTCCCGCCCCCATTGGCCGGATTGGTTAGAGGCGCTTGACGCCATCATCGCGCGGGACTATCCGCCCCGCGGGGACCGCGCTCCCGCGTCTTAGAGCGCAAGCGGCTCCGGCGCGCCTATTCCGCGGCGGCGACGCCCACGCGGCCGTGGCAATGCTTGTACTTCCGACCTGAACCGCAGGGGCAGGCGGCGTTGCGCGACACCCGGCCCCAAGTGCTGGGATCGTTCGGGTCGATCGCAGGGCCGGCGGCGCGGGTGCGGGGCGGCGCATCCGGGTTCGGAGGCGCCATCTCGTTCTCCCCGGTGCGGGGATCGATGTGTTTCTCCGTCAGCGGAATATCGAGCGGGGCAGGCTCCGCGGGCGGCTCCATGGCGCGAATTTCGACGCGCATCAGAGCCTTGGTGACGTCTCGCCGCAACTCGTCCAAAAGGCTTTCAAACAGAGAGAAAGCTTCGGTTTTGTACTCGTTCAGCGGATCGCGCTGTCCGTAGCCCCGTAGGCCCACCACCTGGCGCAAATGATCGAGCTGGGCGAGATGCTCACGCCAGTTCGTGTCGATCGTCTGTAGCAGGTACGTCTTCTCCACCTGCCGCATCACGTCGGGGCCGAAGCGGACGGCCTTTTCGGCGGCTATCTTGTCAGCGTCCGCTTTGAGGCGATCGGCGATTTCATCGTCCGCGACGCCTTCTTCCTCGGCCCATTCCTCAACGGGGAACTCGGTTCCGAAGATATCGGTCAGCGCCGTTTTGAGGCCGTCAATGTCCCATTGCTCCGCATAGGACTTCGGCGGGATGTAGATCGAAACCAGATCCTCGATATGCTGATGCCGCATATCCGCTGTGATGTCGCTGACGTCTTCGGTCTCCATGAACTCGATGCGCTGCTCGAAAATCGCCTTACGCTGATCGTTCATGACGTTGTCGAACTTCAAAAGGTTCTTGCGCACTTCGAAGTTGCGCGCTTCCACCTTCTTCTGGGCGCGCTCCACCGCCTTCGTCATCCAAGGGTGAACGATCGCCTCGCCATGCTCGATGCCGAGCGTTTGGAGGATGGCGTTCATCCGCTCCGGCGCGAAGATGCGCATCAGGTCGTCTTCGAGAGACAGGAAAAACTTGGAGCAGCCCGGGTCGCCTTGGCGGCCCGACCGGCCGCGCAGCTGGTTATCGATGCGCCGGCTTTCGTGGCGCTCTGTCCCCAGAACATAAAGGCCACCCGCGTCCAGCGCCTGTTGCTTCAGGTCTCGGACCGTCTCTTCGATTTTAGAGCGCTTCGCCTCGATAGCGGCTTCGTCGTCGTCATCTTCCAGCGCTTTGAAGAGTTCCATATCGACATTGCCGCCGAGTTGAATGTCGGTGCCGCGCCCCGCCATGTTGGTGGCGATGGTGACGGCCCCCGGGGCGCCGGCCTTGGCGATGATCTCCGCCTCTTGTTCGTGGTAGCGGGCGTTCAGAACAAAGTGCGGAATGGGGTCCGACTTGCCCTTGGCTTTGGCGGCGAGGGACTGGAGATAGGCGCCGAACTCCTTCAGCTCCGCTTTCTCCTCGTCGGCCTTCCCGTCCTTGATCCCGTCGGCGACCTTCATGAGGTCGGCGCCGAGCTTCTTGAAATACGCCTTGTCGCCGAGAAGCTTTGATAGGGCTTCCGACTTCTCGATCGAGACGGTGCCCACCAGGATCGGCTGGCCGCGCTTGTGGCAATCGGCGATTTGTTGAACGATCGCTTCGTATTTTTCCTCTTCCGTCCTGTAGAGTTCATCGTCTTCATCCAGACGCTGAATGTCCCGGTTCGTTGGAATTTCGAACACGTCGAGGCTGTAGATGTCGCCGAACTCAGCCGCCTCGGTGAGCGCCGTGCCGGTCATGCCGGACAGTTTGTCATAAAGCCGGAAGTAATTCTGAAAGGTGATCGAGGCGAGCGTCTGGTTCTCCGGCTGGATCGAGACGCGCTCTTTGGCCTCCAGCGCCTGGTGGAGACCGTCGCCATAGCGCCGGCCCTCCATCATGCGGCCGGTGAACTCATCAATGATCATCACACGGCCGGAGCGGACAATGTAGTCCTTGTCGCGCTGGAAGACTTTGTGCGCCTTCAGCGCTTGATTGATGTGATGGACGACAGAGACGTTCGCCGCGTCATAGAGGCTGTCGCCTTCAAGGAGGCCCGCCTCCCGCGCCATCTCTTCAACGCGCTCATGGCCGTCTTCGGTCAGCGTCGCCTGGCGCGTCTTTTCGTCGAGCTCAAAATCATCCTCGCCGAGATCCGGAATGAAGGCGTCGATCGCGACGTAGAGTTCGCTTTTGTCGTCCGTCGGGCCGGAGATAACGAGCGGCGTGCGCGCCTCGTCGATGAGGATTGAGTCCACCTCATCGACGATTGCGAAGAAGTGCTTGCGCTGCACCATCGCCGCGAGGCTGTTTTTCATGTTGTCGCGCAGATAGTCGAAACCGAATTCGTTGTTGGTTCCGTAGGTGACGTCGGCCGCGTAGGCGGCGCGGCGCTCAGCATCCGACAATCCGTGCACGATGCAGCCGACTTTCAAGCCAAGCCGCTCATAAACCTTGCCCATCCAATCGGCGTCGCGCTGGGCGAGATAGTCGTTGACGGTCACCACATGGACGCCGCGCCCGGCGAGGGCGTTCAGATACACAGGGGCCGTCGCGACGAGGGTTTTGCCTTCCCCCGTTTTCATTTCCGAAATCGCGCCGGAGTGGAGCACCATGCCGCCGACGAGCTGAACGTCGTAGTGGCGTTGGCCGAGGGCCCGTTTCGCCGCCTCGCGCACGGTTGCAAAGGCTTCCTCAAGCACGTCGTCGAGGCTCGCGCCGCCCTCCAATTGGGCTTTCAGTTTTTCTGTCTGCCCCTGCAGCGCCTCGTCCGACAGGGCGGCGATTTCGGGCTCCATCGCATTGATCCGATCGACCCGCGGCCAGTGGGGCTTAAGGCGTCGATCGTTATCGGAGCCGAAAAGGCGCTTGGCGAATTTGGCTAGTCCCATGTCATCCGATCCTTCGCGCGGGCGCGCGCGTCCACAACATGCCGAGGGGCGTCCGGCGCCAGATTGTGGAGGCGGCCTCTCATCGCTTGCCGCAAGGGGCGGATCCGTCGATAACGCCTAGGCTGTAATCGAGACTTAAGCAGGCCGCTAGATAGTGTCAACGGCGGCGCGCGGCGGCTCCCTTGGGCCAGCTTCAACGCTGCTTCAGGCTTAAAAACGACTTCGATAAGGCGCGACTTGTGGAAAAACTGAAAGCCTATGGGGCGAAGGCCATTGCGGCGCTGCGTCGGCTGAACGCGGCGGCGCGCACCCGCACTGGC
>JBCDJH010000244.1:0-4112 GCA_038747965.1 Pseudomonadota bacterium | reverse complement strand
GGGACAAAAGCGCGTCCACCTGGGCGGCGCCGTCCTTCATCAGAAACGCTTCAACAGCGGGCCGCGCGTCGAGGCCGCTTGCGAAAATCGGAACGACGCGGAGCCCTTGCGCCTCTAGCGCTTTGATCACGCCATCGTAGTGCGCGGCGTCGCCGGACAGGATGTAGGAGCGCAACAGAATGACGCCGACGGTTCCAACAGCGTCGGGGCGGCTGGGCAGCGCATCGGCGTCAGCGCTCATCCCGCCTTCAAGGCTTGTATGATAGACGCCCAACTCCGGGTACTCGCGCGGCGGCTCGGCGGCGGGGTCTGCCTCGCTCGCCGTGTCCGGAGCGTACTTCGCCACGAGAAAGCGCACCAGATTGGCGATGTTGTCTTCGGAGCCGGCGAGCCAGTATTGCAGGGTCAAGAAGTACGCGCGCAGATCTTGCGCCTTGCCCGGGATGAACTTCAGGAGCTTCGGCAAGCGCTTAACGATCGCCATTTGCTTGGCGCCGGAATTCGGCGCGCCGCCCTTGCCGCCGCCGCGTAGGCGTTTGAGAAGCGCCAGCGGCCCCTTGGCCGGCTTATCCATCGAAAAGCCGCCCATCTTTGTGAGCTTGATGATTTCGCCAGCCGACATGGCGACGACCAACGCTTTGCAGGCCTCGCGCCGCGCGGCGAGCGCTGGCCGGATCGCCTGAATATGTTCATCGATGAACATCATCGTTACAAGGATGATATCAGAGCTGGCGATATCCTCCTTGCACGCAGCGAGGCTTTCGGGATCGCTCGCCCAGTCGGAAGCGGCGTGATAGCGCAGCTCTAAGCCCGGGCGGCTTCGGCGCAGCTTGGCCGCCGCGCGCTGGGCCGCCCCCGCCAGATGATTGTCTAGCGTCACAATGGTGAAGCGTAAGGTCGAGGCGCTATCTTGCATAATGCGATTTCGCCTCATAAAGGGTGGACAGATCGATTCGGGCGAGGCCCTTCTCGGCGGCGTACCGCTCCGTATTGCGGCGGGCCTTGCCGCGGACGAAGAAGGGGATCTTTTTCAGTTCCGCTTCGGCCTCCGCGTCCCAACTTCGTGCTGCGGCGCCATCTGTGGGCGGCGCTGCGTCGTTCGCCGTGACGGTTTCAGGAGCCGTCGCATCTGCTTCGATAGCGGCGGCCTCGTTCGGCTGCGGCAGCGGCGGCGCTGAAGCGCCCAGATGGGACGGGCCGGCCGCGTCATGGAACTCGAAGTCCTCGCGGAACATGTGGAGGAGGTGTTCTTCAAGCCCCATCACCAGCGGGTGGACGAAGGTGTCGAAGAGAACGTTTGCGCCTTCAAAGCCCATCACGGGCGATGTGCGGGCTGGGAAATCCTGCACATGCACCGGCGCTGAAATCACGGCGCAGCCAATGCCGAGGCGTTTGGCGATGTGCCGCTCCATCTGCGTGCCAAGGACGAGCTCCGGCTGTAGCGTGGCGATGCGTTCCTCGACCTCCAGATAATCGTCCGTAATGAGGGCTTCGACGTCATACTTGGCGGCCGCAGTGCGCACGTCTCGGGCGAATTCGCGGTTGTAGCAGCCAAGACCCACCACTTCGAAACCAAGCTCTTCAGAGGCGACGCGGGCGGCGGCGACAGCGTGGGTCGCGTCGCCAAACACAAAGACGCGTTTTCCTGTCAGATAGTTTGAGTCAATCGACCGGGACCACCAGGGCAGCCGGCAGGCGTTGGCCTCAAGGACGCCGGTCGGATCAACGCCGGCGATTTCGGCGACTTCGCGGACGAAGTCGCATGTGGCGCCATACCCAATGGGGACGCTGCGCACCGTCGGTTGATCGAAAGTGCGCTCCAGCCAACGCGCCGCGGTGTCTGAAATCTCTGGATAAAGAGAAATATTGAAGTCGGCTTGTCCGAGCCGGACTATATCAGCCGGCTTCGCATCAAGCGGCGCCGTCACCCAAACGTCGACGCCGAGGTCCCCTAAGAGCCGTGTGATCTCGGCCACGTCGTCGCGGTGGCGGAAACCGAGCGCCGTCGGCCCCAGGATGTTGCAACGTGGGCGACGACCGCTGCGGGCGGGCGGCAGTCCGTCCGTATCCGCCAGGGTCCGAACGATCTGGTAGAAGGTCTCCGATGCGCCCCAATTTTCCTTGCGGCTGTAGGAGGGAAGCTCCAACGGCACAACGGGAACCGGCGCGCCAAGCGCTTTCGCGAGGCCGGCGGGATCGTCCTGTAGCAACTCAGCTGTGCACGAGGCGCCCACCAGCAGCATCTCGGGGTTGAAGCGTTCGCAAGCTTCCCGCGCGGCCGATTTGAAGAGGTCCGCGGTATCCGCGCCAAGGTCGCGCGCTTGAAACGTTGTGTAGGTGACGGGCGGGCGCTCTCCGCGTCGCTCGATCATTGTAAAGAGCAGATCGGCGTAAGTGTCGCCTTGGGGCGCGTGCAGAACGTAATGTGCATTCTTCATGCCGGTCGCCACGCGCATGGCGCCGACATGGGGCGGTCCTTCATAGGTCCAAACGGTGAGCTTCATCGAAGCTGTATCCTCCCTATACGGCTAATCGTGCGCGGCGCGCCAAGGGGCGTGCGAACAATTCGGCCAGATCGCCGGCTTGTTCGAACCCGTGGATTGGCGAGAAGACGAGTTCGATTGACCATTTCGTAGCGAACCCTTCGGCTTCCAACGGATTGGCGAGGCCAAGGCCGCAGATCGTCAAATCGGGCTCAGCGGCGCGGCAGCGGTCGAGCTGCCGTTCCACGTCTTGGCCTTCAATGACGCGCGTATCCTTAGGCAACAGCGCCAAATCTTGCGCCACATGCCGGCGGTGCAGGTACGGGGCGCCGACCTCCACCGGGATCATGCCGAGTTCGCGTGAGAGGAAGCGGGCGAGCGGCGCTTCCAGTTGAGAATCTGGGAAGAAAAAGACTTTGCGGCCTTCAAGGGACGGCTTGCGGGCCGCAAGGGCCGCTTCCGCGCGCCGGCGCGCCGGCCCAATGGCGGCCTCCAACGCCTCGTTGGGCACGCCGAAGGCGGCGGCTGCGGCTTTCACCCAAGACGTCGTTCCCTCCGCGCCAAAGGGAAATAGCGCGTCGAGCCGTGTCGCGCCCCGCTCCTCTAGCTTCCGCGCCGTTTCGTTGAGGAAGGGCTGGGCCAGCAAAAAGCGCGTTCCCGGCCCCACGGCCGGCATGTCGCCGGCCCGGCGCGCCGGTAGGAAGGCCACCTTGGCGATGCCCATGGCTTCAAAAAGTCGGCGGAACTGGTCCTCGACAATATCCGGAAGGGCGCCGACGATTAGGAGCTCTTGCGCCGCTCCCTCCGTATCCGGAGCGGGCGCCGTCGGCAACTCTGGCGTCAGCGCGGCGAGGCACGCATCTTCGCCCTCGGTGAAGGTTGTTTCGATGCCGCTGCCGGAATAGCTCAGCACCCGCACTTGCGGCATAAAGCGCGCCGATAACCGTTCCGCTGCGCGGGAGAGGTCGAGTTTAATGACTTCCGAGGGGCAAGAGCCGACAAGGAATAGCATCTCAATGTCGGGGCGCCGGGCGAGCAGCCGCTCTACCTCCCGGTCGAGTTCGTCATGGGCGTCAGCGAGCCCCGCCAGATCCTTCTCTTCCATAATCGCCGTGCCGAAGCGGGGTTCGGCGAACACCATAACGCCAGCCGCCGATTGTAGGAGATGCGCGCACGTGCGCGAGCCCACAACTAAGAAGAAAGCGTTTTGGATTTTCCGGTGCAGCCAAATGATTCCTGTAAGCCCGCAGAAGACTTCTCGCTGTCCGCGCTCGCTGGCGAGCTTCAAGGATGGAGCGGGCGTCTGGGCGCCCGCCGCGCAGGCTGCGCCTCGATCGAGGGTGAGTTCAACCATCAGGCGCGCGCCGCTCCTTGCATGTTAGGGGACGAGGAAAGCGCCTCGTCCGCTTGAGGTTTTTGGAGCCTGGCGGCGCGGAGCTTGATGAGGAATTGCGCCGCATTCACCACATATGTCGCGTACGCCGCAAGGGCGAGCCACATGAGCGGCCCCGCGCCCCAGCCCAGCCAAAGGCCCACAAGATAAGCCGTGTGCAGAGCGAGCACCAGCATGCTCACAACGTCTTCCCAGAAGAAGGCCGGCGCAAACAGCCATTTTCCGAAGACGTCTTT
>JBCDJH010000243.1:0-4122 GCA_038747965.1 Pseudomonadota bacterium | reverse complement strand
CGGCGCAAAAATGCGGGGTACAAAGCGTTCCGTCACCCCGCGCCAATCGTTGCGCATGTCGTCCAGAGCCTTAAGCGTAGATTCGGGCCTTCGCCCATCGGCGAGGCCCAACGTCCAATCCCGGTCGTTGGTGATACGGGGGCTCATGTCTATGGAGACCACGCCGGCGACGCGATCGGCGATCTTGGGTTCGCTCATGGCGTCCCAGACGATCATCGCGCCCATCGACCACCCAACGAGAACGGCGCCGTCAAGCTGCATCGCGTCGACGATTTCGGCGAGATCTTTTCCGAGCTTTTAGATGGTGGGGGCGGGGCAATCTCGCAGATCCCCATGCGCGCGCAGATCATAGGAAAGAACAGCGGCGTTTGGAGCCACCGCCCGCCGGACGCTGTCAAACAACCGCCCATTCATGGCCCAGCCATGCACGAAAACGATCGGGCGGCCGCGTCCGGACAGACGCAAGTCCACCGCCAATCCGTCTCGCAATGTCAGCTGTTCAGCCATACCGACAGCTTCACCCCTCCCCAGCGCCCGCTTTTTGGCGTCAAAACCCTTGCTTTGAGCCGCGGTTCACTGCATTTATGAGACATGAACCATATCTCATGTTGAAATATGAACCAGGTATCAGGTTTTGTCTATAGCCTTCCGGAAGACGCGCCGAAAACGGCGCGCGGCCGGCAAACGTGGCAACGGCTGCTAGAGGCGGCGGAAAAGGAATTCGGCGAACGCGGGTTCCATGAAGCGGCCATCAACCGGATCACCGAAGGCGCGGGCGTCGCGATGGGCACCTTCTATGTGCACTTCGAGAGCAAAGAGGCGATCTTCCGCGCGCTGGTGTTCCATATGGGGCATCTCACGCGCCGTTGGATCGCTGCCCGGGTTTCGGGCGCGTCGGACCGGTTGGACGCTGAACGAAAGGGTCTTGAGGCCTTTATCGAGTTCGCCCGTGAGAACCGAGACCTCTACCGGATCGTCAATGAGGCGCAGTTCGTGACGCCCGACGCATACAGACAATACTACTCAGAATTTGCGGAGGCCTATGCCGCGCGCTTGGGCGACGCCTCCAGCAAGGGCGAGATCAGGCCCGGTGAGGACGAACAAAGAGCCTGGGCGTTAATCGGCGCGAGCGTTTTTCTGGGAATGAAGTTCGGCGTGTGGGACGACCATGGCGCAACCCCCGCTGAAGTCGCTGAAAACGTGGGCGACTTATTTGCGTTCGGCCTTTCGCCAAAGGACGCCGCGGAGCCAAGAAAGAAAAATAAGTGAAGTGATCCAATGACGGATTACCCGGACTTGATCGCCAAGCGCGCCGCGTTATCGCCAACGAAGCTTGCGCTCCGCGACCTAAAAGGTGAGCGTGCCCTTACTTATCGCAACTTAGACGCCGCATCCGCGAAGGGCGCGGCGCTTCTTCAGTCAAAAGGCGTCTGCGCCGAAGATCGCGTCGCCATTCTCTGCCGCAATCGCATAGAGTTCTTCGAGGCGTTGTTCGCGTGCGCGAAGGTTGGGGCGATCCTTGTACCCCTCAATTGGCGGATGCCGGCGGCGGAGCTTCAGGGTATCCTGTCAAACTGCCAGCCAACGCTCATCTTTGTGGGCGAAGAAGATCTCCCAACGCTTGAGCAGGCCTCGCCGGCCGCGCCTGTCGTTAAACTCGACGATAACAGCGCAGACGGGTACCAAGCCCTTTGTGAGACGTCTCCTCCGATCATCTGCCGCGACTTCTGGCCAGCGGATCAAATCTGGTATCTTCTCTATACGTCTGGAACGACAGGCGCGCCGAAAGCGGTCATGCAGACCTACCAGATGGCCGTCATCAACTACACCAATGTGCGGCAAGCGATCGATCTTCAAGAAGACGACCGCACATTGAATTTTTTGCCGCTTTTTCACACAGCTGGAATTAATCTCTATACGCTGCCGATGCTTTTTGCTGGCGCGGAAGTGAGTATTTTGCCTGGCTTTGATGTGGACGAAACCATGGGCCTTTTGGCCCATGGCGCGCTTGATGTAGTCTTTGGCGTTCCGGCCGTCTACCAACAGATCAGCCTGCATCCAGCGTTCGCGGAGATTGACTGCTCCAGGGTGCGGCATTGGGGATGCGGCGGCGCGCCTTTGCAAGATGTGCTGGTTGAAGCGTTCGCGGAGCGGGGCGCTCTTGTGTGCAACGGGTACGGCATGACGGAAACGGGGCCCACCGCCTATCTCATGCACCACAGTCACGTACGAAGGAAAATCGGCTCCGTCGGCATGACGCAGATGATGACCGCCGCCCGCCTTCTCGGCGGCGACGGCGCCCCTGTGGGGCCGAATGAGCCGGGCGAGTTGCAGCTGAAGGGGCCGGGCATTACGCCAGGCTATTGGGGTGCTCCCGACGCTACGAAAGCGGCGCTCACAGATGATGGGTGGCTGAAGACGGGGGATCTCGCCAGCGCGGACGAGGAGGGGTTCACCTACATCGTCGGGCGGTCGAAAGAGATGTATATTTCGGGCGGCGAGAACGTCTATCCGGCGGAGGTGGAGAATATGCTCGCCCGTCATCCAGCCGTTCTAGAGGCTGCCGTTGTTGGCGTTCCCGATGAAAGATGGGGTGAAGTTGGGCGCGCGTTCGTGCAGTTGCGAGACGACCAATGCGCTGACGCAGACGAACTTACGCGGTATGCGCGGGACAATTTGGCGGCGTATAAGGCACCGAAGTCTTTCGTCTTCGTGACGGAGTTTCCAAGAACCGCCGCGGGAAAAATTCAAAAGCACCTCTTAACGGCGGAGGGAGCCGATGACGCAGCCATCTGACTTCATAGAAATCAACCGGACGCTGACCCAGGACGAGTTCAATCGGTTCGCTGATCTCAGCGGCGATGACAATCCGATTCACGTCGATCGGGACTTCTCGGCACGGACGAGTTTCGGCCGAACGGTGTCGCACGGCATGTTGCTTTATACGATCCTGCGCGGCCTCGCGGGCCGCTTGGCGCCAGGGGCGCGGCAAGTGTCTCAAGAGCTTATGTTCCCTGCACCAACCTTCGCCGATGAACCCATCCGGTTCCTGGCGCGGCTCGAGGAGCAAGACGGCTCTCACATGCGCATCGCGATGCGCGCCGAGAAGGTGGAGACCGAGGAATGCGTGTGCGACGCCTCCGGCGTTTTTAGCCGGGAGGAGGCGCCCGCATGAAGTTAGGAGACCGAGCTGAGGTTCAGCGGCGCTTCACAAAAGAGGACGTCGCGGCCTATGTCGATTTGGGCGGCGCGCCGCCGGACGGGCCGGCCGTGCCCGAACCTATGATCGCGGCGCTCTTTTCCTATTTGCTTGGGGTGAGGAAACCAGGCCCTGGCACGAACTATTTGAAGCAATCCTTGGCGTTCCAGCAAGCAGCCGCCACTGACGAACTACTCACAGCCAGTGTCGAGATTACGCGCCTTAGACCTGAAAAGGCGCTGGCTGATCTCGAAACAATCTGCCGAAATGAGGCCGGCGAGGTGATTTGCACGGGGCGCGCCCTGGTGCGCGTGAAAGACGTCAGCCCAGATAGCGACTGAGCGATGGTGGATATGTCTGACCTGGTGGCGTTGACAGTTGAGCAAGACGTTGCTCGCATCACCCTCAACCGCCCAGACCGTCACAATAGTCTGACACTGGATTTATTGACCGCCCTGACGCGGCGGCTGGGTGAGATCCGCGACAAGCCGCTGACGGCCGTTGTGCTTTCGGGCGCTGGCAAATCGTTCTCATCTGGCGGCGACGTCGCGGCGTTCGCGGCGACGGCCGGTGACGCGTTGGCGGATTATGCGAGCCACGTCGTCTCTTTACTGAATGACGCTATTGTAAAGATACTGGCGCTGCCCTTTCCGGTGGTCGCCAAACTGCACGGCTTTGTCACCGGCGGATCGGCGGGGCTGGTGTTCGCCTCTGATATCGTCATTATGGCGGATGACGCCTATATCGCCCCTTATCACTCCGTTGTCGGCTTCGCGCCGGACGGCGGGTGGACCGCGCTTCTGCCGTCCCGCATCGGCGAGGCCCGCGCGTTCGCCATTCAGTGTCTTAACACATCAATTCTAGCAGGCGAGGCGCTCCAGTTCGGCCTCGCGACACAAGTTGCGTCAGCTGAGAGACTTGAT
>JBCDJH010000242.1:0-4141 GCA_038747965.1 Pseudomonadota bacterium | reverse complement strand
TTGTAGGGCGTCAATTGCATTTTTCGCCAAGCGATCATCATATCATTGACGCAGTTTCGCTTGAGGTCGACGCTGTCGTAGTTATCAATCTTAATGTGATCTTTGTGTTTGTTGATCGTGTCAGGACCATCCTCAATCAGAAATGAGATGAGGCGGCCACTGATTTCATTCGAAAGTCCAACAAGCTTGTTCTCAGTCCGTGTTACCAGCGTGTCTTTCTTATAGGTCAGCCAGGCGCCGTAGGTCAGCGCCCCTGATACCATGCCGGAGAGTGCGATGATCCATGGGCTGATCGTATACATAAATGTCGATTCGGCCACGTGGGGTTCAATCGCCGAGGAGATCGCCCCCTCAATCCCCATGGTGACAATGCCTATCACGACGGCGACGGCCACACTGAACCATAGGCCTTGAAACAGGCTTTGCTGGCGAAGCGCTTTGAACGTTGCGCCTTCGCGCCAAATCTTTTCAAGATTGCTTTTGAACGCCTCCACTTCGGCGTCAACGGTCCGCCACGTGTCCAGACGATTTTGGGGCTCCTTTAGAAGCTCCTCAGGTATCGCCTGATCGGCGTCAGCCGGCCGTTGCTTGCCTTCATATTCCCTCTCAGCGTCCGCCTCAGCTGCGGCCTGCGCAGCTGCGGCGCTTTCAGCGGCTAGTCTTTGACGCCTGGTGCTGGAGAACGTTCGAAACGACCTCATCACGCAACCCCCTCGCTTCTGAGTGCGGTCGCACGTTAACCTATTAAGGGTACGGGGAAAAGCGAGAACGCCCTGTGGGTGAAATCGCAGGTTGCGGTGGGCGTCAGCCGGCCTCGCGGGCGGAGCGGCGGAGCCAGTCGGTGAAGGTCTGGACGGAGGCGTCTTTGGCTTTGGCGGGCGGATAGACAACGTAGTAGGCGAAATCGATCGGCACCGACATGTCGAATGGGATGGCGAGCCGTGCGGCCTCCAGATCGGCGAGCGCCAGCTGGCTTTTCGCAAGCGCGACGCCCTTGCCCGCGACCGCCGCTTCGATCACCAGGCTCGATTGGTTGAAGCGGGGGCCGCGCGCGGCGTCGACCCCTTCTACGCCGGCCGCCTTCAGCCACATCGACCAGGTGGGGCAGCTTTCGTCATTGTCCGGGCTGCCATCGTGGAGAAGGGTGTGGTTTGACAGATCCTCGAGTCGCTTAAGCGGGGCGTCGCCAATGAGCAGGCTGGGGCTGCACACGGGCACCACCTTCTCGCGGAGCAAACGCTCCACCACCAGATCGCCATAGGCGCCGCCGCCATAGCGGATCGCCAAGTCCACATCGTCTTTCGCGAAGTCGACCACGTCCATATCCGCTGAAATCCAAACCTCAATGTCGGGGTGGGCTTGGTGGAAATCGTCGATGCGCGGCACCAGCCATTTGGCGGCGAAGGAGGGCGCGACGGAAACGGCGAGGCGCCCAATGCGCGAATTGGCGGCGAGCCCGGCGGCCGCCTCCGACAGCATATCGAAGGCGTCCCTCAGCAGCGGGAGACTTGCCTGGGCTTCGTCGGTGAGCAGCAGCGTGCGTTTGTGACGGCGAAACACGGGCGCGCCCACGAAGTCCTCCAGCGCTTTCACCTGCTGGCTGATGGCCCCTGGGTTGACGTTCAGCTCTTCCGCGGCCTTCGTAAAGCTTAGATGGCGCGCGGCCGCCTCAAAGGCGCGAAGGGCGTTGAGGGGAGGCGTGCGGCGCATAAGGAACCTTGCTCCTTCAAGCGGAGGGTTCGGAGGTGACGGCGCAAGCGCCCCCGAGGGCGAGGAGGGGTGTCCGGCGGGAGCGCCCGCGACCGCTTTGGCTGATTAGAACGTTGATATCAGCCTCAAGCCCGCCATGAAGCCCTCGCCATCGTCGGCGCTTGTAATCACGTCCCCATATACATCGAGCGCATAGCGTTCGGCGAATTCGAGCGTCGCGCCTGCCTCGATGCGAACGAATTGATCGTCCAGCCCTTGGGTTCGGAACCGCCGCTCCAGATCCTCAATCGTGACGAGCGCTGTGGAGATCGTCTGGGCGCTGTCGTCAAAGTCAATCTCGTAAAGGCCGGTGACCCGCGGCTTCAGCACCGCCTCGCCCACATCGAAGGCCCCTTGCAAACGCGCGCCGAAAGCGCCGGAGGCTGTCTCAAGGCCGCGTCGGTTGACGATTTGATCGAGGCCGACGGCGCCGGTCTCCCGATACCCGTCGACGGAGCTGTTCAAGTAGCTGAGCCGGGCGATCGGCGCGATCGAGGCTGTCTCCGAACCGATATCGTAGGAGCCCTCAAGAGTCACCGCGAAGGTGCGCCCATCGGTTTCGCCCTCGGCGACTTGGCCGGCCACGTTGGTGTTGCGCGCGATATCGCGGTAGCGGTCGAGGCCGACGCTGAGCGACGCGCCAATGGTGAGGGGCCCCTGACGAAGGCCGCCAAAGGCGCCAAACCGGGCGGCCCAATAGTCAAAGCCGCCGAGGCCGCCTTCAAGGTCCGTCTCGCCAAGATCGAAGGCGGCGGCCATGCCTGCGGAGAGGCCATCGCTCACGGACTTAACGAAGCCGACGGTGAAGCGACCGCCGGTGGTGTCGTAGCCAACGGCGAAGGGTTCGGAATCGCGGTCGGCTGAAATGTAGGTGGCTTCCGCGAAGGGCGCGATGGCCCCTTCGCCGCCGAGGCCGCCCAGCATAGCGACGCTGGAGAGACGCCGCGCGAAGCCTTCGCCAGCGATGTGCGCCGTCTCAGCTTGGGCCGCAAGCGTGCGCGGCGCGAGGATTGTGTCCGTGAAGAACGCCGCCTGGAGCGCCTGTGCGGCCGCAGTCGGGTGCACCGCATCCCAGAACAGGAACTCATCCTGGGCGGCCTGGCCGCCGGCGACGCATGTCGGCGTTGTGATGCATTGGTCGGTGACGTTGGTTAAGCCGAATTTCTCCGGGTTCGCGACGGCGTCCGCGCCAAGGGTCGCAAAGTCCACGACGTAGACGGTTGCGCCGGTGCTTTCAGCGAGGCTGACCGCGGCGCCGGTGAGAGCGGTGTTGTGCGTGTCGGTGATAAGGCCCGCGAGCCCCGCCGCCACGGGATCGGTGTTGAAGTTCGGCGTTGTCGCGAGGCTCGGTACGTTCGGCAGGACGATTTGCGTGGCGCCGCTCGCCGCGGCGATGCCGCCCGCCGTCGCTAGGTTGCCGACGGTCTGCCCAACTTGGGCGTTCACTTGGCCCGTAACCGACCCGGCCGGATCGAAGGACGTGCCCAGGAACGCGAAGTAATCGTTGGGGCCGCCATAGATGGTGACCAGTGAATTCTCGTTGAAACGGGCTGCGCCGCCGGCGGTTCCGATTTCCGTGAGCAGCTGCGTGGTGATGTCGGTGTTCTGAAGACCCGGCACTGGGCCGCCAAAATTGACGTCGTTGAGGTTGCCGGTGGTGAAGCCTGGAGGCGCGCCGGGCACCTGGATTTGCGCGGTGAACGCGCCGCCATGGGCGGAGTTCGCGACATTCGCAGCATCGACGCCCAATTGGCCGGGAACAAGTTCCGCGTACACAGGGCCGTTGGAAAACCGATTGCCGACATAGGGCGGGGGCGGGAAGTCAGCGCCCGTCGTCACCGGAATGTTCCCCGGATCGGAAAGGCTATCCCCAAAAAACGCGATGTCGTCGAAGAACTGCGCTTGGGCCGGCGCGCACAGCGCCGCAAATCCGGACGTCGTTAGAAGAGCCAGCGTCAGGCGACGATGGTTGGCCATAGCGATTCCCTCCCCAGGGTTCATTGTTTTGGTCTTTTAACCTTTAGTTAAGGGTTTATTCAGCCGCGGTGCAAGGGCTGCGCGCAGAGCGCCCGCACGCTCGGGAATATAGTTTTTCTAAGGTTTCCGAGAAGAATTTATGCGTTTGTATTTCTAGCGCAGAGCCATATCTATGGGCTGTCGACGCTGTGAAGCGCCTTGGAAACCGCCCTCGGCCTAAATTCGATGCGTAGAAGAGCTGGAACATAAGATGGTCTTTTCTGGGCCCTGGCATTAGAAAAACTGCGATATGCGCTACTTCCCGACCTTCATGCAGCTGCGCGAGCGGCGCGTTCTCGTCGCAGGCGGCGGCGAGACGGCGTTGCGCAAGGGGCGTTTGCTCGCCAAGGCGGGCGCTGACCTCGTTTTTGTCGCG
>JBCDJH010000241.1:0-4143 GCA_038747965.1 Pseudomonadota bacterium | reverse complement strand
CATGCGCCCTGCGACGGCCTCCGACGCTGAATAGAAATGTTCCTCAGTAAACGAGAAGTTTGATCGCATCAGCGGCGTCACGTCGTGTTCAAACACTTCGCCCAGATAGAGTTCGTCGGTGAGATCAAAGGCGCTCGGCACACCCTTAAAGATCGGACGAAACACGTCGGCGAGGCCAGGTTCTACAGTCACTTGATGGGCAACGTCGTGGCGATAGCCCGAATCGGAGCAGCGCCGACCGCGAAGCGCCGCGGGCTGATAAAGGAACCGCCCGCCCAGCCAATCGCTGAAGGCGTCCCATGTCGGCCACCCGGCGAGGGCGTGGTGCAGCGCCACGACGCCTTTTCCCGCCTCAAGAACCGCTGGCAGACCGGTTTTCAGAGCCGATGGAGGGTCCACCAGGCGAAGGCCATCCGCCGGTAGAAAATCAAGACCCGGCATATCGTAAAGGCACAAAACGTCGAAGGGGGCCAACCCCTCCGGCGTCATCAATTGGGCCGCCGCCGGTTGATCGACGAACGTGGCGGAGACGCCCTCCATCGCCTCGAAGACGTCACCGAAGGCGTCCCGTTCAAACGGATGGCCGCGGACCGCCACGAGCGCCTTTAACGGCGCATCATATCGAATGACGCCAGCGGTCATCGGGCGGGTGCGGCGCCGTTAGAAGAAGCGGGTTTGCGCGCGCCGCTCATCAATCCATCTTCAGGATCTGCTTGCCGAAATTCCGCCCAGAGAAGAGCCGCATTAAGGTCTCGGGGATATTTTCAAACCCTTCCTGGACATCTTCCTTAAACCGAATTTTGCCAGAGCGAATCCATTCGCGCATCCGTTTCTGAGCTTGCGGATACTCCGGAATGTAGTCCAGCACGATAAAACCGCTCATGCTGGCGCGCTTGAAGATGAGATTGAAGTAGTTCTCTGGGCCCGCAGGCATTTGCCCGCGCTCGTAACGCGAGATCCCGCCGCAAATCACGACGCGCGCATTCATATCAAGCTGCGCAAGCGCCTGATTGAGGATCTCGCCGCCAACATTGTCGTAGAAGACATTAACAGACTCGTTGCACAGCTCTTTCAGCTTGGCGCGGACATCCTCATTCTTGTAGTCGATGGTGGCATCGTAGCCCACATCGTCCGTAAGCCACGCGCATTTTTCAGCGCCCCCGGCGATCCCGATCGTACGGCAGCCCGCAATCTTGGCGATTTGGCCAACCATGGAGCCTGTCGCCCCCGCCGCGCCCGACACCAGCACCGTATCGCCCGGCTGGGGGCGCCCGTGTTTCAAAAGGCCGAAATACGCCGTCATACCCGTCGTGCCGAGGGCGCCGAGATTCGCCGTGAGCAGATCGTCGTCCGGGACTGCCTGCAATTCTCCGCCGGGGAGCATCGCATAGTCCTGCCAACCCAGCCGGCTCGTCACCTTATCGCCAACGCTGAATTTCGGATCGTTCGATTTGACCACCTCGCCAATGCCGCTGCCAGGCATGACGTCGCCAATCTCCGTCGGCGCCACGTAGCCGCCGATATTCTCCATCCACCCTTTCTGCGCTGGATCGAACCCCTGATAGAGGACTTTCACCAGCACCTCGCCGGCCCCTGGCTCGCCGACAGGCGCTTCAACCTTCTTAAAGTCGCTATGCTCAAGCGCGCGTCCGGTTGGCCTGGCGTTGATTAACCACTGGCGGTTCATGGTCATGGGCTAAGTTCCTTTTCGGCTGAACAGGCTTTGCGCGCCTAAAGAGGGTTGGGGGCGGCGAGCCAACCGCCATCGATGAGAAGCTCCGTCCCGTTGGTGGAGCTGGCGTCGTCCGACGCGAGGTAGAGGATGCCTTTGGCGATTTCCTCAGGCGTGGTCATGCGGCCGATCGGCTGAATGCCGGAGAACATGGCGCGCATGCCAGCGGGATCATCCGACGCTTCGAAGGCCGCTTGGTTCATGGGCGTATCAATCACCCCCGGATGAACGGAATTGCAGCGGATCGCGCCGTAGGTTCGCGCGCAATGCACAGCGACGGATTTCGTCAGCAACCGAACTGCGCCTTTTGAAGCCGTATACGCGGCGCCGCTCGCCAATCCGAAAAACCCTGTAATCGATGAGACGTTGACGATTGAGCCTGCCGGGCCGCCGGGATTTTCTTTCATCAAAGCGATGGACTCACGGCATCCAATGGCGACGCCGATGAGGTTGACGTCCAACACCTCCCGCAGGCTGTCCACCGTCATCTCTTCGATTGTGCCAGGACGAAAAACGCCGGCATTGTTGACGGTGACATCCAGCCGTCCGTGCGCGTTTCGGATATCGCCGAGAACGCGGCGCCAATCCGCCTCCTCTACGACATTGTGATGCGTGTATTGAGCGCCAGTCTCCTCAGCCAGAGCGGCGCCGAGATCGTCCTGCACATCTGAGAAGACAACCGTTGCGCCCTCTTTCGAGAAAACGCGAACCGTATCGGCCCCGATGCCCGAGGCGCCGCCCGTCACTAAGCAGACTTTACCCTTCAGTCGCGCCACGGCTCGCCCCTCCTTGTTAAGGTGCACTCAATCGTCGGCATAGGGCGCCTTCTCCAAATAGACGATCTCTTCACTGATTAAGCTCTCACCCAAGATCGTCTTGATCGCTTCAAAGCGCGGATGACCAACAAGCGCCTGGATTCCCACGTCATACGCGTTGAAATCGTCCAGCTCCCAGATATCGACGACGACGTTCAACCGGCCCGTCCGATGGACGAAGGCGCGATCGAGCCGCCAACCGGCCGCCTCTACAATCGGCTTAATCTCCGCCATGACCTCAAGAAACGCAGCGAACTCGGACCCTTTGCAGGTGAGGGTCGATTGAAGAAACACGGCCATAGACGTTTACCTAACGGGCCTCACAGGATCTGCGCCATCCCAGCCCTTGGCGATTTCTTTCATCATGTTAAAAAAGCCAAGGCTGCCAGGCGCCGGCTGCAGCACTTCGATCAACCCTTGATCGCCGCCGCAATCTGCGTAGAAGACGGCGCCGCCGCCGGGCACGTCAGCCTCCAGCGGGAACGTCGCCCCCACCCCTTCCGCAGCGCTTCGGGACTTGCCGATATCGTCCGTTAACACACACATATGATGGAGCCCGGCGCGCGCGTATGGAGCGCTTCGGTAAATCGAAGGCGCATCGTTGTGCTGTTTGATGAGTTCGATCTGTACATCGCCCCAATAGGCGATCGCCAGACCGAAATCGACGTCGCTCGCGCGCCCCTCAAAGCGAGTGTTTCTGAGCCCCGCGTGCTCGATCCAAAAGAAGGGGCCAACGCCCATTACTTTTGTCCAATGCGTAATGGCCGCGTCAAAGTCCTCGGGAACGAAGGCCAGCTGCATTACAGGACCGATTGAGGCGATGAGAGACGAGGCGCTCATGCGTCGTAGATATCCAACGGCATCTGGGCGGCCTCAGCGATGGCGCGATGCTTGTCAGTCAATGACAATTCATTCGCTCCGTACAAAACCTTAAACCCAGAGGGCGCCGCCTTGAGGCGCTCATAGCCTTTTGCGGCGACCCAATAATCTTCAGTCTCCACCACATGGGCGGTGCCGTCATATCCGGCGGTCTCGATAAAGGCGCGGTATTCATCGGACGCCACCGCGCCGCGCCCATAAACGGCAAAGTGGGTCCGCATAGCGTCAACGCCGCGGGGGAAATGTCGGAACACTTGTACAAAGGGTTCGCCGGCGCCGACGGAGCCATAAAATATGATGGTATTTGGAAACAGATAATGCACGCCGCCGTAGGCGGGCTCTGGCCACTCGCTTTCGGGCTTGTCCAGCAGCTCCGCGACCTCCCGAAGCGGCCACCCGATGCGGGAGTGCGGACCGAACGGCTCGTAAAGAGACTCAGTCGTGTTGAAGAGCGCTACATTCTCCTTATGCAGAACAGGAAAATGATACGCCTCTCCGTAGGTGTCGAGCGCGTACTTCCAGTTGCAGTCGACGTCTAGGACGCCGGATTTCACGGGCTCTGAGTATTGAAGCTCAAGTTGCTCTAACTCGGTAGCGAACGCGCCGAGATGGTCTTTCACATCGAACGTATCGTCGCCCGCCCTTGGCAGAATAAATATCAGCCCTGCGAATTCGGCGGCCGGTACATTGACAAGCCCCCGCGCCGCGCGGTCGATG